>JBKPKC010000400.1:0-3382 GCA_046765595.1 Nitrospirota bacterium | reverse complement strand
CGGATGCAGTTGCCACGGACCTGCCGACCAGACGCCCCAGTAGAGCTGGTCGTCCACCCTCCCCTGCCAACCGGCGAAAGCCAGCACGGCCGTCAACAAGAACGTGCTGGGGATCGGCGTGCCTTCGAAATACGCCACTTTGTCGTCCCCCCGCGAAAGCTGCTCGGCGGTCACGTTGTAGCGGGCCAGCCGGCTCACGCCGCAGCACACAAAATAGAGAAGGGCCAGCCAGTCCAATGAGCCGCGCAACCCCGCGGCGAATCCAAGCGTCGCAGGGGCCATGCCGAACGAAATAATGTCCGCCAGCGAATCCAGCTCGCGGCCAAGGGCGGAATTGGTATGCCGCCATCGCGCAACACGGCCATCCAGCCAGTCGAAGATCAGCGCAGCAGGCGTGAGTGCCACGGCAGTGAAGTAATGGGCCGGCGCGTGGCTGCCCATATAAAGCATCGCACAGAGGACGGCGGCCATTCCGCAGGCTGCGTTGGCCAGCGTCAGCGCATCGGCCAGATGAAACTCGCGGATCATTGAGAAATGCTTGGCCGCCACGGACCGCAAATCTACGCGGCCCAGCTGCGGTTGTCTAGTGATGAGAGAATGTAGAAAGGACGGCATGCGGTGCGCGCGCTTGGGGGGACCACTGGAATGATCCCTCCAAGCGTGCTCGTTCACTTCTCAGGACAAGAGCTGATCGGTCTCTCACTGCGGACAGTCTCACCCCTATCTTCCGACGCCGACCAGCCAGAGCAGCACAATTAAACTCAACGGAAGACCCAACAGCCACATGATCACGTACGCCATACTTACCCCCTCAATGATATAGAGTTCCATGGTTGATACTTTCTCTCCGCGCATGTTTCTCTCACGCAGCGCGTGCACGCGGGTGTTCATGAATTTCGGCTTTGGCCCGGCGATAGGTCAGCGACATGGGCTCGCCGGAGGCCAGCCAGCCGCCGATCAAACTGCCGACCAGGCCGATCAAGAGTGCCGTGACGGCGCCGATCGCGGAGTTGCGAGCAGCCATCGCCGCGTTGTGATCGGCAGTCACGGTCGACGAAGTGGCCCATATCGGTGTGCCGGCCAGCCCTCCGTACCAGCTCCCAAAGAAGCCGGCGGCGCCAAGGGCCGCCAGTACGAGCAACATGGGCAGCGCCACGAGCCAGGCGATCGTGCCGTGCAAGGCCGCGTCTTCTGCCCGGCGTAAGCCGGCGATCGATGACGCGACCCAGCCACCCACGACGAAGGAAAAGAACGCGCCGGCCACGCTGAAGACTAAGCCCCAAAAACCCAGGTCGTGGATGTTGACCACTTTCTTTCCGACCTGATGGGCACCGATGGCGGTCCCGATCAGTCCAAAAATGAGCGCGACGGCCACCGCCGCCAGGGCCCCGACCCAGATGGCGCTCCAATAGACGGGCCACGCCTTAGTCGCAATTCCACCCGGGGTGATGATCACGTTATGCTCCTCCACATAGACATCCGGAGCGCTACTTCCCATAACTCCTCCTTGTTAAAAGCTTTCACCCATGAGTGGTGCAAAGGAAGGGCCATGGAGCGGAGCGGCAGACGCGAGAAATTTCAGCGCAACTTCGCGGACCTATGGACTAGTGTCTTCACCTGAGGCGATGGTGCGCGGCGAGCATCGGAAACCCTGTACTGGACAAGACAAATCGTCTGATTTGCACCACTGGCGGAAACCCTAGAGGTGTTCAAGGAATCTGAAGTTTTGCTAGAAGGGACCCTGTGGGCAGGCGTGTGGGATCAGAAGAGCCAGTCATTTTCGTTTAGCCAGGTCGATGACTTCGGACCACGGGAACAAAGGGATGCCGCTGGAGATGATGTATCAGAAGAGCAGCCGGCCGCCGGGCGACGGCCGGCTGGGGTCGGTCAGCTTATGGCTTCACCACCAGATGGCCGCGCCGGTTCTGCTGATAGCAGGTTTCGGAGCGGTCATTACAAAACGGGCGCTCCTTGCCGTAGGACACGGCGATGAGGCGTCCGCGATTGATACCAAGATCCGTCAAGTAGTTCATGATGACCTTGGCTCGCTTCTCCGCAAGCACAAAGTTGTAGGTGGAGCTGCCGCGTTCATCGCAATGCCCTTCCACCTTCAACTGAACGGCGGGATGGGTCTTCAGCCATGCAGCGTTGCGGCTCAGCACCTCGCGCCCCTCCTCGCTGATCGTCCAGCTGTCATAGCCGAAGAAGATGTCGCGGAGCCCGGCGGCGGCTGTCGCGGCCTGCTCGGCCCGCCCTTCGTCCATCAGCCGTCTGGCGGTCGTGGGATCGTTCTTGGCCATCGCAATGCCGGAGCTCAGCCGTTCCGTGCCCGAGGGGTCGTCGATAGACAGGTTGGGAACCGGTTCCATCGGCGCGCGTGATGCGCTTGTCATGCGTCCATCCGATTGCACCGATTTTTTCGAGCATCCCGCCGTCCCTAGGACCACACATCCGATCACCAGCAGACAAATCATTCGATACGTCATACTCCCTCCTTGGTGAACATCACGAAACGGTTCCGCGCCAATGCCCACGAGTCTTTCGTTCCGTGCCGGCCGGAGTCTATCAATTTGAGCGCATCTGGGCAATACGCTAGGGACTGTTTGTTAAGAATTGGTGAAGAGCGACGGACACGGTGCCCGCGCCATCTGGCGGCGAAAAGGAACGATCCGGCTTGGAAGGATCGTCTAGAGAGATAGCCGGGGGAAGGCGCCATAAGAGAAGGCTCGTGAGCGTTCGATGCGCAACTACTGCGTCGTGCGCGCAAACATCCGTTTAGGCACATCGAACGAGAACCGCAATTGCACGGCCCAGTATTCCTGGATAAGGGTCCCCGGTTTATCCAGCGAGCGATCCTGTTCCCGATACACACTCAGTTCATAGGTATCCATGAAACGGAAGGCGAGCCCAACGATCCAATCCAATTCTGTGGGTTTGAGCTTGTTGCCCAGCTCGCGGTCGGTGAAGAAATTCGTGTCGCCGTACAGAACGACCCGGTTTTTGTAGAGATCAAAGTCCGCATGAGCGACGTAGCGAAAGAGGGCGCGGCCGGTGTTGTCGGGACGGGCGAAATAACTGTCGTTATGAAACAACCAACCGAATCCTGCATACGCATTCAGGTTCTGATGAGGGAAGTACTTACGCCACCAGGAAAAGTCCTCGGCGGCATGTAGGTTACCGGTCGCTAGCGCATCCGCATACGCTTGCTTGAGTCCACTCTTGTCGATGGGAGCATCTCGTTCGTACTGAATGCGCCAGCCCCAGCGATCGATGAGACCGGTCAATGCATACGTCATGTCCCACTCGCTGAGCTCGATCCATCCAGTTTTTCGATCGGAAAAGAAATTTTGGTCAGTGTAGAAGGTCAGGTACTGCTTGTAGA
>JBKPKC010000399.1:0-3152 GCA_046765595.1 Nitrospirota bacterium | reverse complement strand
GTATTGATGGAATCTTTTCGTGGCTTGCGAAGGCCTCCCAGCTCGGGCTGATGCGTATAGCTGAGAGCGGCGTTGGTGAGATGTCGAGCGAGGGCGCGGGTATCGAATTGGGGATTGTGTCGCGAGCGTGGGACCGTGCGTACGTCCACCAGACGCGCGATGCCATGCAATTTCAACAGGGCCACAAACTCGTCGATGGATTTCGTGGAATGGCCTACCGTCCAAAGCTCTGCGCGCATGCGCTATTGTCCCATAGCGCCTAAGGGCTTCCCAACCCTGCAGGACCCGAGGACTGTCGCCCGGAACCAGCGCTTTGGAAGAGGCTTACTCGGGCGGCATCTTGCGGGGATCCACCTCGAGAAGTTTTACCCGACCATTGCCGGCATGCTCCGTCTTGTAGAGACGCTCCCCCACCTGGAGGCTGCCGACCAGAAGGCTCCCGCTGGCCACCAATGTGAAATCACCACGAGAGGGCGGTTTGAACGAGCCGCGGATCACCGCCGTGTCATTGAAACGCGACACCGTGGAGGTGATGTCCAACTCATGGCGGGCGCCGTCAAAGAATTCGACGGCCACACGGGGATGCGGCCGCGCCGTTGCATCCTTGAGGACGCCGAGCAATTGCACATCCACGGCGATCTCGCGCTCCCGGAGCACCCAAGGTCTTCGTTGGACCGGAGCCGAATCCGAGGGCGGCGCGGCGTGCCAGAGACTCGCCGGCTCGAGAGGCTCGGCGATGACGGCGACAGGCAGGCAGCCATGAAACAGGCTGACAAACGCAATGATCACAAGCAAAGGCGTCATCACGTGCGACAGGCTCCTGTGAGGATGCGCGAAACTGTGGTCATTATAGTCGGGCAGCACAGGCGGTGCGAGGATGAACGACAATTTCGACCGCAGGCGGGGAAGCTCCGTCGTTCGGCGGCGAAGCGTAGTGAGAGTGGGTGAGCGGCCAAGCCCGGGCTACGCGGGCTTGCGGGCGGCGACAACCCGAACGGCGATGGGAAACCGAATCCGTTCGACCTGACGATAGCAGGAGGCGCCTTCCAGAATCAGCCGCTTCACCTCGTGCCGCTGCCGCTCTGAGAGCGGGGCCATGAGATTTTGGATCGGAGCGGAAATCTCCGTCAGGCTGGTGTAGTACTGCTCGGCCGATTCATACGTCCGTTCGGCAAGAAATTCATGGTCTGAGACATGGTCCAGTCCCGCCTCTTTCACCATGCCGGCCAGTTCTCCAGTCTTGGCAAGGCGGAAGATGCCTGGAGCGGCCGGGTCGGCGGGAGGCACATCAATCACCTGCTTGACGGCCGCCATGGGCAGTTTGATCGCGGGATTCCCCTCGGCCGAGGACCAGACCGTTGCGGCGAACCATCGCCCCGGCTTCAAGACCCGTGCGATCTCTGCAACTGCCTTCGACACATCGGGAAGGAACATGAGGCAAAACCGGCTGATGACGGCGTCGAAAGCAGCCGTGTCGAACGGCAAGATCGAAGCATCGCCGACGTTGAAGGCGATATTCGTCAGGCCCAATCGCCGCGCCTTTCGCTCGGCCGCCGCCAGCATGTCCGCCGCCAGGTCGAGGCCAATCACTGATCCCGAGGGCCCGACGGTCTGTGCGGCGAGCAGCGCCGGATACCCTGTGCCGGACCCAAGATCGAGTACGGCATATCCGGCCCGGATGCGTGCGTCGGCGACCAATCGATGATTGAGATATCCGATCTGTTCCTCGAACAGCCGGTCCCATTTTTCCCAGGCCCCCGCGACGCGGTTCCAATCCTCGCGCTGACTCTCGATGATGTGTTGTGCGTTCTGCGGCGTCATGACGCGACGATGCCGGTCACCCTCCGCTCAGGGCGCAAACGATATAAATGCGGTCCTGAGGATCCAATGGCGCCAACAGTTCGTCGGCCTGCTCATCGTTCACGAAGATTCGAATATGCGGCCGGATCTTGTCTTGCTCCGTCACGATGCGAAAACGAAAGCCCGGATACCGGGCATCCAACGAGGACAACACGTCGCCGAGCGTCGAGCCGTCGACCTGCACTTCGCACTGCTGATTGGTATACGACCGCAGCGCGCTCGGAATATGGACGTTCATCGCCCGAACACGGCGGCTTCAATGGAATAGATCTCGGGAAGATGACGGGCAATGCAGACCCAGGTTTGCCCTTCTGCCTTACCGGCCCATATTTCTCCGCTCGTGGTTCCGAGGTAAAGGCCGACTGGGTCATGGGCGTCACGGCTCATCGCCTGACGCTTGACCGTCCACCAGGCGTCGGATCGAGGGAAGCCCTTGTCAAGGCGGGACCAACTTTTGCCGGCATTGCGCGTGACATAGGCGGCAGGTTTTCCGCCGAGACTGACGCGCGGCCACACCGTTGAGCCGTCCATAGGGAACACCCAGGCGACATCGGCATTGCGCGGGTGAACGATGATCGAAAACCCGATGTCACCGATGGCTTTCGGCATGGTCTTGCCGATGCGCACCCATTGATTCGAGGGACGGTCCAAGCGATAGATTCCGCAATGGTTCTGTTGGTAGAGCCGGTCCGGATTGCTGGGGCACAACCTGACACAGTGTGGGTCATGGAAAGTGACCGTAGCAGGATCGAACCCTTCAACGACCTCAAGACCCTTGATCAAGGGCGTAAACGTCTTGCCCCCGTCGACCGTTTCATGTACGCCGCCCCCTGACATCGCAAAATAGAGATGCTGCGAATTGCGTGGGTCGACGATGATGGAATGCAGCTTCGGGCCGTCCGGTGTCCCGTCCTGCACGGTGCCCATCCATTCCAGATACTGCGGATCGTCGTTGATGTAGGAAAACGCATTCCAGGTCACGCCGCCGTTGTCTGATCGAAACAGGCCCTGGGGTGAGGTGCCGGCATACCAGGCCTCCGGTTCATTCGCATGGCAGGGAGTGAGCCAGAACACGTGATTCACCGAACGGCCTTGTTGCCCTTCTGCCGCTTTTCGGAAGGCTGGAGGCGCCGAAGATTCTTTCCAGGTTTTGCCGGCATCCGTCGAACGGTAAATCGTCGGGCCAAGATGGCCGGTACTGACGGCCATCAGCACCGTCCGTCGATCCCGAGGGTCGAGGACGACGTGGTGGACGATGTGGCCGAGAAACATCGGCGCGGACAGTTTCCATG
>JBKPKC010000398.1:0-7935 GCA_046765595.1 Nitrospirota bacterium | reverse complement strand
AGCGAGAAGAGGCCCAACACAATGGCGACAAATCCGACAACGCGGGCAAACTGGGCCCGGATAAACAGTAAAATGACGATGCCCAGTCCGACGACCGTCAGACCGATCAGCTGCAGCTTGGTGACTTCATCCATGGGCTTCCTTCAATGCGCAAATGAGAAACGTGGCGCCATGACACTTGGTTATTGCTCGGTGCCGCGAGGAGGCGACCCGCCCGCCATGGCGGGAACGCCATGCGGCAATTTGCCCTTCGCTTCGCCGCCGTAGCCGGACGCCTTGCCCTTGTCTCCCATGGTCGCGACCCAGAAGATAAAGGCCACGAGCATACAGAAGAGAAACGTGTTGAGCGCCATGAATGCCGCGGCATAGCCCAACGCCGGCGAAAAGGCGTATTGCGACGAGTCGCGCATGACGCCGTACACGTGCCAGTGGACACGCGATGAAGACCGGGCATATCCCATGAGCGTCATCAGGAGAATGACCATGACCGCGTTCAGGACCAGCGCATACCCCGCACGCGGAGGCATGCGGCCCCAGACCATTTCGGTCGTCGTTCTCGCGCTCTTGAGCAACAGCGCGGTGAGCGGCGTGATGGTCAGCATGACGAACAGCACGATCAGCACTTGCGAGGTGGAGAAGTAATTGATCCGGATGATCGCCGGCACGAAATAGCCCCAGACGCCCAACACGATCACCGCGATCCCGGCCAACACCAGCACCGCGCCCATCACGGACCGCGCGACTTTCGCCCAGGTGGCCGTTTCCTGCTTGCCCGCCCGCCAGTACATGATGAAGCTCATGAACGTGACGAGAATCATCAGATTAGCCACCGTCATCTTGGCGGACATGACGCCGAAGACCCCCAACAGCGGATGGTGGGTCCCGCCCATCTTGCGTGCTTCTTCGAGGCTCGCGACCAGCGAGTGCGGCGTCATCCAGACACCGAGGCACAAGAGCAGAATGACGAGCATGGTCATGATCGGCTTCTTGTACTGGCCTTCCGAGCCCGGAATCCGGTGCGTGATCCCCAGCCAGAAATAATAATTTGAGCCGAGGAACAGGACGCCGATCAGCATCGCCTGCAGGATGAACAGCCAGGAGAGGAATCCGCCCATCAGGGTGATGCCCATCTGCTGGTTGTACTGATAAATCTCGCGCATCAGCCAATAACCGGCAAACGGCAGCGGCAGGAGGCCGAAGACGCCGATGAAGTTTCCGACGTAACCCATCCAGTCGTAGTGATCGCGCTCCTCCGTGTTCCGGGCCGCAAGATACCGGATGCCCGCGTAGGCGCCGCAGATGTACCCGCCCAACACGACATTGGCGATCAACCGGTGGATGTTGACGGGCCACCAGGTCGGATTCCAGGTGGCGGCCCAGGCCCGTTGGAGATCGCTGCCCTCCGCAATGACGACGGGGCTCGCCTGGAACGTGGCCCAGGAGTTCGGCACGATCATGATGAAGAACGCGAAGAGGTTCAGCAGGAACCCCAGGAAAATGTGAAACGTCTTCGCACCGCCTTCCGACATCGCGTCCCAGCCGTACCAGTACAGGTAGAGCGTAGCGGTCTCAAGTAAGAAGAGAATGCAGTAGAAGACGAACGAAGGAAAGAAGATGTCGGTCAGATAGTTCATCAGCTTCGGGTAGAAGCCGATCAAGAGGAACAGTAGAATGCCGCCGAAGAGCGCCGTCGTCGCGTAGGACGAGGTCAAGAGCTTGGTGAATTCTTTGGCCAGCTTGTCGTAGCGCTTTTCTCCGCTCTTCCAGCCGACGACTTCACAGAGCCAGGCGAAGATCGGCACACCCAAGACGAAGCCCGCGAGCAGCAGGTGCAGCTGCGCAATGACCCAGACGATGTTGCGGCTGCCGATGCCGGGAATATCGCGATATTCGACCGGACCGGTCTGGGCGCCCTCCGCGGCTAGCCCCAACGAAGGGGACGCTAGCCACGCCGCCATGAGCACGCACACCGAAAGCCATTCCGAGTGACCGCGAAGGGTCCGGAGCATGTGCTGGAACTGTCCGCCCTGGTGTCGCATGGCACTCACCTCATCCAGTCAAGCACAATTACGGTTTCTTCGGGGCAGGCGCCGCAGTCTCGCCCGCAGCCTTCTTGCCCTTGCCTTTGTCCTTTTCGGCTTCCGCCTTCTGTTTTTCCAAAGCGTCGACCTGTCCTTCCAGCTGTGCGATCAACTTCTCATCCTTGGTCAGGGCTTCGAGGGGCTTGAACGGCGGTTCCGCTTTAACTTCCGGTTTCTTGCAGCATTCGTGAGGATGCGGCGTCGTCACAGGCAGCGACGCCCAAAACAGGACAGACAGGACCGCGCCGCCCAGCGTCACGGCCGTGAGCATCAAGCCCTGGTCCGCCGGCACCCGCATCAAATCCCATCGGGTGATGACGCGCTGATAGGTGTCCGAGACGGGACGCGCCGTTTCCGCGGTGCTTCGAATGATGCGCCCGATGAGCGAGACGCCGATCAGCAGCAGTACGATCAGCACTCCCGAAGAGATGCCGCCCCACAGGCTCAGTTCCACGCCGATGCGTTCCGCGACCGGTATCCCATGGAACAGCTCCATCTCGAACAGCTCGTGCGCCATGGAGATCGACGTCGAGGTCACCGTCCCGACGATGAACCACAGCAAAGGGAGGAACACGGCGCCGACGACGGCGCATTTCCACCACAGCGTCACCCCAAGCCCGTCCGGCGGCTCTTTGCGGAACTTTTCGAGGAAGTAGGTGCGGCCGACGAGGTTCAAGGCCCAGATGTCGATGGGGATGGAAAGGAGGAACAACAACGCGATGCCTGCGCCTTCCCCAATATGCGATTCCAATCCCATCGAAATGATCGGCAGGGCAAAGACCGTGACCGCGCTGGACAGCAGCATGATGAAGGCCAATCCCAATCGACCCTCGAAATGCATGAGGTCCATCGCGAGAAAGAGCACCGCAAAGGCCAGCTTGATCGGCAAGGCCGTCCAAAAGGCGGGCCACAGCACGCCGAGGCCGATCTTGGTGGGGGAGAGACTTTCCCGTTCGTCGCTCATCGCTTCATGCGCCTCGCCGGGGCTAATCCAGAAACTCGCGGTTGATGATCGCGGACACGGTAAACAAGAGAATCGCCACCATCACAACGATCCAGCCGATCAGGGCCACCGGACGTTTGAAAATGTTCCGTTCGGGATCCCGGTCGATGAAGGGCAGTGCGGCCAAGAGGGCCATGAACGCGCCGGGAAGCGCGATGGCGCCCAGGAACTGGCCGAATTCCCCGGCGAACACTTTCAGGCGCAGCAACTGGAACAAAAAGAGAAAATACCATTCGGGCTCCGGATGATAATCGCCCGGATCGGGCGTCGCTTCTTCGAGCAGCACCACCGGCTCCCAGAACGCGAGCGCACAGATGCTCGCGAAGACCACCGCCATGCCGACGATGTCCTTCCACACCTGACGCGGAAAAAAGAAGTCTGTTTTGGCCTTGATTTCTTCAGTCGTGCCCCGGAACGGACCGGCCGGTCCGGCCGCACGGAACAGGAAGAGGTGCAGACCGGCAAGCCCCATCAGCGCGGCAGGCAAAATCATGACGTGGATCACGAAAAACCGGCTCAGCGTCATCTGACCCGGCGTCGGACCGCCTTTGAGGAACCGAGCCATGAAATCGCCCAATAGCGGCGTCTTGTCCATAATCTCGACGCCGACGGTCGTGGCCCAATAGGCCCGCTGATCCCATGGAAGCAGATAGCCGGTAAACCCGAAGCCCATGACGATGCCGAACAGTGCCAGGCCCACCAGCCAGATCATCTCCCGCGGAGGCTTGTAGGCGCCCCAGAGAAACACCTGCGACATGTGCGCGAAGACGCAGACGACCATGGCGGTCGAGCCCCAGAAGTGATAACTCAGGAGGAACCAGCCGTAGTCGACGTCGTGAATGATGTACTGGGTGCTGGCATAGGCGTGATCGGCCGTGGGCACGTAATAGAACATCAACAAAATGCCGGTCACCGCCTGCATGATGAAGATGAAGAGCAGCACCGAGCCGAATACATAGGCCCAGCGCGAACCGCCAGGGACCGGCTCGTTGAGCATCTTCGCCTGCATCTGCTTCAAGCCGACGCGCTCGTCGACAAAGGCGATGACTTTTTCGATCGCGGTCGGTTGGGTGCTGGGAAGAGACGAGTGTTCCATTTAGATGATCCGGATCTGCGACTTCGTGCCCGCTTTGAATTCCATGTCGATGATTTGGACGTCTCCGCTCGCGGACACCTTGATCGGCAGCGCGTCGAGCGGACGCGGCGCCGGGCCGTCCAATACCTTGCCGGAGGCGTCGTAGATGCTCAGGTGGCAGGGGCAGAGGAACACCTGGCCGAGGACTTTGTGCTGGCGCCACTTATAGCCGCAGCCCAGATGCGGGCACTTGCCTGAAAACGCGACGTAGGGAATGTCCTTCTTGTTCGTCCAGACGGATTTCCCCGATGCATCCCGGAACTCCATGTCCTTGCCCTGGTAAACCTTCTCCAACACCGCCGGCGTGGCCTTCAAGATCCACACGTTTTTTTCGATTTCCGCTTCGGGCAGATAGGCTTCTTTGACTTTTTTCTTGTACTTGAACTGCACCCCGATATCGTCGGACTTGATCTTGCCCACGTTCCCGATCTTCAGCCATCCGTTGTCGAAGGGGGCATACATGGGCTTCATCAGATAACGGAGAATGGGAAACGCAATCGGCAGGCCGATGAGGAATCCAATCGCATGCGTGAAGTTCATGAAGAACGTGCGCCGCTTGACGTTCTTTTCCAACTCGGGAAATGGAACGAGCACTTCGCCCGGAGTGACATGCAGATTGTCCTCCAGATGGGCGATTTCCACGTCGTGCGTGCTGAGATATTCGTCGCGTCGGAACGGCGGCAACGCCGCCACTTCCGAGGACGCGTTGCGCAGTTGGACAGAATCGCCCGTCACGGCCTGAACGAACGCCATCGAGACCTGCCGCTCGCCGCTGCCGTTCATCGACACGACGATGTGGCTGATTTCGCGGGAGAGCGGGTCGACGATGACCTTGGTCACCTCGCCGATCTCCCGGTCCGTACAGCGGACCTTTGATTTCAACTGGGGTTGCATGGAGCGGTTCGCCTATTTCTTCTTGATCGGTTTCGGCGTATTCACGGACGTGTTCTTGAACGTCACGAGCCAGGAGGCGAGGGCAACCACGTCCTTCTCCTCCATGAGGTCCTTGTACTTGTCAGGCATCTTGCCCTTCTCGTATTCCTTCTCGAAGCCCTCAGCCATCCAGCTCTTGGGATCGAGAATCTTCTGCTTGATGTCGTCGACGGTCAGAAGATTTCCGATATTGTCCAGCTCAGGACCGCGCTTCTTGCCGCCTTCACCGCGGAGCTTGTGGCAGTTGTAGCATTCCTGCAGCTGCCATTGATCTTCCCCGATTTTGAGAATATCTCCGCCGGCGGCACCGGTCGTTGACGGCGGCGCCCCGGGTCCTCCGGATGCCTGCGCTCCGGGAGTCTGATCGCCGCCGAGCGCTTTGATCCGCGCGGCCAAGGCTTTGGCCTGCTCGTCCAGCGCCTTCGCGCGGGCGAGCAACTCTTCGGCCTTCCCCTGCTCGGTCGCGGCCCGTTTCGGCTTGAGGATCTTTTCGATCTTGCCTTTTTCGTCTTCGGGATCGTACTGCGGCCACAGCGAGGCGCCGGCGATGTACACGACGCAGAGCACGACGTAAAAGACCACCAGCGCGCCGAGCGCTTTGACTCCGCCCAAGGGTTTGATGGAAGGTGCGTCGAGCAGAATGAAGACGGCGGTGCCGAGGAGGGCATACGCGAAGAACATCATCTGAAACACCGCCGGAAAATCCAGCGCTTTGGTCACGCCCCAAAGCACCGCTCCGACGATCAACCCGACCACGAGTTTCTTGATCACGTTCCCCATAACGTTCCTTTTCCTCGCACGAGGGTGCGAACTGACCTATTTCGCGCCGGCTGTGGCTGGACTGCCTTCAGGCGCGTGCGCTTTCGCCTCCGTCGGTCGTAACGTCACGAAAATGGCGAAACTGACCACGACGTAAAACGCGACGGTGATGGCGGTAATCCACCAGGCCGAATAGGACAGGGTCGGAGTGAACGATTCGGGCGTGAAGTCCGGCAACAGATTGTATGTATGGAAGTACTTGCGTAAAAGTGACCGGACGGCGCCCATGAGGCCCATGGTCCAAATGGCCGTGAATGCGAGAAATACCAGGACGAATTGCGATACGAAATCGATCTTCCCCCAGACGATCGTGCCCTGATTGATGGCACGGTTATAGATGATGTAATTGACGACCGTCACGAACACCAGCGTGAACGCCGCCGAATTCTTGGCCGGCATCAAGGCCAGGAAATTCCAATCGGAAGGCAGTTCCAGGTCGGCTACGAGCTTGGCGCCCGTCGGCACGAAGCCGTGGGGCGTCAGCCAGATGGCGTCGCCGATCACGACCATCAAGAATCCGATCTTGATGACCGTCCGCGAGGATACGGTCAGCGGGATGAATCGACCGAGCACAACCGGCAGCAATGCCAGCGGAACGAGAATGGCGAGCGACTTCGGGTCCGGGACGGGAAACATCGTCCAAGCCCAGGTCATGACGAAGGGCAACGCCAGCATGACGATTGGCGCGAAGATCGTCATCCTGACCCGCTCCACGCCTTCGATCCGCTTCATGCTCAGCCAGATGTAGTAGTTGCTCGCCAGAAAGAGCAGTCCGACCATGGCGCCCTGCATTTCGAAGAACATCGACAGCTGGTCCGCCATCATATAGGGGCAGATCGACGCATCGTAATCGCACAACTCGTAGGCTAGCAGGTAGCCCATGAACGGCAGGAACAGGAGGGCGCCGACCCCGATCAAATTGCCGACAAACCCCATCCAATCGTAGTAGGCCCGTTCGTCCTCTTTTTTCGCCGCCATATACATGTAGGCGGCCACGAGGCCGGTGATGAACCCTCCAAACGTCACGTTGCCGACCAGCCGGTGCAGGTTCATCGGCATCCAGCTGTAGTTGTAGATCTTGTCCCACAGGCTGGCCGTCGCGAGAAACTCGGCCGGCGACACTCCCTCGGCTTTGACCGGCGTATTCATGAACGAGGTCGGACCGTCGATCACGAACAACGTGATGGTCCCGATGAGATTCAGCACCACACCCAATGCGATATGCCGGGCTTTCTTGTTCCCCTTCCAGGCGTCCCACGAATAGAAATACATGTAGAGCAAAATGGTTTCGCCGATGAAGAGGAGCGGATAGATGACCGCAAAGACCAAAAAGAAGTGGTTGATCAGCCAGGTCGTGAACTGTGGGTAGGTCGCGAGCAGCACGAAGATGAAGAGGCCGCCGGTCAGCGCGGTCATACTGTAGAGAATGACCGTGACCTTCATGACCTCCTTGGCAAGTCGATCGTACCGGGGGTCCTGTTTCCGGTACCCCAGCCATTCGGAGATGACGACGAAGATCGGGGCTCCCAGAATGAAGGCGGCAAACAAAATATGGAGTTGGGCAACGATCCAGACCGCGGTGCGGTTTCCCGTATAGGGAAATTCAACCGGCGGGGCGCCGGGAGCCTGCGCAAAGGCCGCTCCTCCGAACAGCGCCAGAAGCGCACACAGAGCCAACAGACCGCGCTGCCATGTTTTCATAGTGTCTCGCCGCCCTCCATGGATCCGGTGATGCCGGCCCGGCCTTACTTGCCCGCCTCAGCTTGAGCCACCGCGATGTTGCCGGCATCGGCCCATTCCTTCTTGCCGTCGTCCCACTTCTTGCCGGACAAGCCGAAATTCCGCTCAAAGAGCAGGAGCTTCCAACGATCTTCCTCCGACAGCTTGCTCTTCCACGCCTTCATCTTGGTGTTAGGCACGCCCTCGGAAATCCTCCAGAACCACACGGAATCGGAATACAGCTT
>JBKPKC010000397.1:0-3533 GCA_046765595.1 Nitrospirota bacterium | reverse complement strand
TCCCTGGCTTGACCGCGCCTACGCCGGAGAGACGGTGGACTACGAAACCGAGATTCCTTATCGACACGGCGGAACTAGATGGATCCATGCCGTGTACATGCCCCATCGCAATCAAGACGGCACTGTGATGGGCGTTGCGGTGTTGGTGTCAGACATTACGAAGCAAAAACGGGCAGAACAGGACTTGCGTGTCAGCGAGGAACGATACCAGTACATCTTTGACACGGTCGGCGTCGCAATCTTTGAAGAAGATTGGACCGGAATCCGGGAGATGCTGAAGCAGGTGCGCTCAACCGGCGTCACGAATCTGCGTGCTTTCTTGAACTCACATCCGGAGATGGTTCACGAGGCCTTGGGCCATGCCCTTATCACCGATGTGAACCAGTACACCTTGCATTTGTTCAAAGCGGATTCGAGGTCGGCCTTGGTAGGAGCTCTGGACAGAATTTTTCTGCCGGAAACCATCGAAGTGTTCAAGGAAGAGCTCATCGCGGCGTGGGAAGGCCGAGATCTGTATCGCGGACATGCGCCGCTTCGAACCTTGCGCGGCGATGAACTGAGCGTGCTCTTCACGCTCGTTGTACCCAAACGAGAGTCGGACTGGCAGCGGGTCATGATCACCCTCACCGACGTCACCGCGCTACGGCAAGCGGAAGCCTCACTACGTGACAGTGAGCAACACCTTCGAACGGCATTGGTCGCCGGACACATGGCGGCCTGGGAAATCGACCTGGGGACCGGCATGCTCACATGGGACGCCAAGCATGCCGCCCTGTTCGGCAGGACGGCCGAGACGGTGCCGACAGTCGTGGATCAGTTCTATGCGCTGGTGCATCCGGATGATCGAGAGCGGGTTCGAGCCGGCTTGGAGGCGACCACCGCCGTAGGAGCCTTTGAAGAGGAATTCCGAATCCGCCGCTCCGACGGCCGTCTCCGTTGGATCAACGGACAAGGGACGGTTCTCACCGACGCCGAAGGGCGCCCCGTGCGGATCGTGGGGGTCCACAGCGACATCACGGAACGAAAAGATGCGCATGTGCGGCTTGAGCGCTTTGCCCAGGAGCTGGAGCGGGCGGTCCAGACGCGAACCGCCGAGTTGCGGCAGTCCCAGGAACAGCTCCGCGCCCTGGCGGCGGAACTGACCCTCACTGAACAACGGGAGCGCCAGCACTTCGCGAGCCAACTCCATGATCATCTTCAGCAACTGCTGGTGCTGGGGAAACTGAAACTCAACCAAGCGAAACGAGCGGTCGGACCCGTCCCTGTCGGCGTCTCGCTGCTGGAGCAGGTCGACGAGGCCGTCAATACCGCCTTGGACTATTCCCGGTCGCTCATCGCGGAGCTCAGCCCGCCCGTCCTGCGACAGCATGGGCTTGTGGCGGGAATACAATGGCTGGCGAAATGGATGGAGCGCATGAATTTGTCGGTGACCGTAGAGATGCACGAGGAGTACATTGCTCTGCCTGAAGCGCAGTCCGTGCTGTTGTTCCAATCCGTACGCGAATTATTGATCAACGTGGCGAAGTATGCGGGGACCGGCCGCGCCAGCGTACGACTGAATGTCCTGGAGGGGGAACTCTGCATTCAGATACGAGATGAAGGCGCGGGGTTCAACCAGACGGCGGCTTCAGAATTAGAAGGACCATCCGATAGAAAACCTTCCTCCAAGTTCGGTCTATTCAGTATTCAGGAGCGCATGACGGCCCTCGGCGGTTCTTTTCAGATCCGATCGGCTCCCGGACAAGGGACTGAGGCGATGCTCCGACTGCCGCTCGTCGTTTCGCCTTCGCCTTCAATAGACCAGCCTCCATCCTCCGACGGAATAGACCTGTCATCTGCGCTGCCAGTGAAACCGACGGAGAGGCGGTCGGACTCGAACGGACACCACCTTCGACTGCTGGTGGTGGACGATCACGCCATGGTGCGGGAGGGATTGCGGAGTTTGCTGGAAGGGTATCCCGATGTGCAGGTCGTGGGTGAAGCAAGAACCGGCCGGGAAGCCATCGCGGCATCGGCCCAGTTCGCTCCCGATGTCGTCATTATGGACATTAACATCCCAGACATGAACGGCATCGAGGCGACGGCGCAAATTAAGAAACGGCAACCGGCGACCATTGTGATCGGAATATCCGTGAACGCCGATCAGCAATCGATCACGGCCATGGTGAACGCCGGGGCTGCGATGTTGATTACGAAGGAGGCCGCGGTGAACGACCTCTACGATGCGGTGAAACAAGTCTGGAAGCCGGGGTGCGAGACGGGTGCCGTCTCGCACGGCCGCTGAGTTCCCGAACGTCGTATGGCTACGCTATTTCACCTTTGAAAAGTCGGCGGGAATGCGGACTTCCTTGCCATCCTGCAGATTGACGACAAACACCGACTGAGCGTTGGGATCAAAACTCTCGTACGCAAAGACGGCGGTGAACCGGGACCGGTAGGCTGGTCCGCTGCCTTCATTCTTGCGCCCGCGCTCCGCCTTGCCGATGTCGATCGCCTTGACCTTTTTGCTTGCCTGCTGCAGCTCGATGAGTGCGCCTTCAGCGAAATATTCGTCGTCGCCGCAGAGCTGCACCTCGACCTCCATGTTCGGCATGTCGACGACTTTTTTGATGAATTCATCGGGCATGCGAATGTCGGTCTTCCGCTTCTTGGATTCGGAAGCTTCTTGACGGCCGAAGGCCTCGAGCCTGTAGCGTTTGGTCCTGAGAATGGCGCTGGCTCCGCAGGCATCTTTTTCAGGATCGGCTCCGACACGGGTCGCCATGGAGGCATGCTGCAGAACCTTTTTCACTTCTTCGGGACTGTTGGCTTTTTCCATCGGTGCCCGGCCGGCTTCGAGGGCTTTTTGCGCCTCTTCGGTCGTGAGCTTGACATCGATCGCGAACACCGGCGTGATGAGAACGAAAAAAAGACCGGCCAGGAGGCCCGTGACGAGGTTCCCTTGAGCAACCATGAGACCCCTCCTTAACAAAGCAAATGAAGGCGGCATTCTACGAAAAGCCCCCTCCCCTTTTCAATCAGCCGGAGAACCGTGACCAGTTGTCATAGGGCTTCCTGACGTACACCGACTCGACGTCGACAGGCACCATCACTCCGCCTTGCACCAGAAGCCGGGCGACGACCCGGAGGGGAAACCCGACCACTGCGGTAAAGTCGCCCTCAAGCCGTTCGATCAAGTCCGCGCCCGGCCCTTGGATGGAATAGGCACCCGCCTTCCCGAGGCTATCTCCGGTTGCGAGATAACGTTCGTGTGCGGACGCGTCAAACGGCTTCATCCACACGCGAGCCGTCGACATGTCGGTGCTTTCGAACTGCCGATTCCGACAGACCGCGGTTACAGCCGTCCTCACCACATGGGCCCGTCCCGCTAGCTGCCGCAACATGGCACGGGCCTCGGCCAGATCGCGCGGCTTTCCGAGCGGCGTGCCGTCGGCTTCGATCAAAGTATCGCTCGCCAACACAAGGGCCTCGCGGTGTTGGTCGGCAACGGCATCGGCTTTGGCCCTGCAAAATTCGGCTGCGAGGTCGCCGGC
>JBKPKC010000396.1:0-6683 GCA_046765595.1 Nitrospirota bacterium | reverse complement strand
TTCACAGCAGGCCGCCCACCGCCCGTTCCAAGCGCGAGAGGGCAACGGAGAGTTCAAACCGTGCCTGGGCGTAGTCGAACAAAATTTGCCGCTGCACGCGTTGGGCGTCAAGCACATCCAACAGGCTGGCGGCGCCCTGTTGAAAGCTGAACTTGGCGATCCGCAGCGCTTCCTCCGCCTGGCGCATCAACCCTTTTTCCAGCACTTCGATTAACTTCGCGGTGGTTTGGGCATCTTGATAATACTGGTTGATCTGTCTGAGGAGCTCGTTCCGCATGCGGAGCAGTTCCGCTTCTTCCTTTCGTTTGGCGCCCAGCGATCCGGCGATTTCTCCCTGCCGCTGGTACCAGAACGGTGCGGGAACGCTGAGGCCGACGTCGAAGCCCTCGCGCCCATACTCCCGGGGATAGCTTGTGTTGAGGCTGACGTTCGGCACACGGTTGTGCCGCTCGAACTCGATCGTTCGGTCGGCTTGATCGATCGTCCGCGCCATGCGCTGAATTGTCGGGTGTTCCTGCATCGAGCGCGCCATCAACCGGTCGAGATCGAGACCGGGAGGATAGACGAGAAAGTCTCCGGTGACGGCATAGGCGGGCCCCAGCGCGCCACCCGTCAACGTATCGAGGATCACGCGCGTGACGCGGACGGTATTTTCGCTGCGCGTGACCGCCTGATTGGCTTTGAGCACCTCGACTTCCGCTTTGATGAGTTCGAACTGGGGCGCTTCGCCGAGCCTGACGCGCGCGCCGACGACGCGGCGCACATCCTCGACGATGCTCAGATTGTTTTTCGACAACTCGAGATCCCGCTGCGCGAGCAGCAGGTCGTAGAAAGCCACCTTGACGTCCGAGGTCAGGTTCAAACGTGTTTCGATCAACCCGACGGAGGCTCCGGCGAGCCCCGCTTCCGCCGCTCGCTGCCGGGCGGCTCGTTTGGCCGGCCATTCGATCGGCTGACTGACGCCCGCCATGTATTCGGTTGCCGACCGTGGGATCTCATTGGTCAGCGTACCGGCATCTTTCAGATAGCCCTTGCCGCCGTCCCCATGGATGGTCGGATTGGGATAGGCACCCGCGGCGGTGCGCTGTCCCGTGCTTTGATCGATGGCGGCCATTGCGCCCGCAATCAATGGATTGCGTTCGATCGCCAGCCCGACGATGTCGTGAAGCGCATAGGTCGGCTGCGCCGTGTCGGCGCGGGCCTCCGGCGCGAACACCATGCCGAGCACAATGAATATGATGGAAGAACACCATGGTTTCATCGCACACCTCACTCATGTTCCTTGCGGAACAAGACCTGGACGTATCTGCTGGACGTATCTGAAGGAGCGTTGGGGAGCGTTAGGAAAACGTTGGAGGGCGGAACCAGTCTGAAATGAAGTCCCTCCGCGGACAGGAGGTGCTGTCCAGGGTGCAGGTGCGCGCGAGATGAATGATGCGAAATGCTTCTCCCTGAGCGAGCGCCAGTTCTTCGAGTTGCCCTTCGCCCTGATCGGATTCCGTTTGGCCGTCGGGTGCGCCCGGCAATTGATCGTGGGCTTGGAGGGGCGCGGCGGACCATTGGCGTAGGCAGTCATCGGAGCCCGTGCCCAAGAACTGCACCGCGCAGAGGGCGAGCAAGAGGAGAAACAGGTTGTGCCCGAACATGCGGAACATGACGCCTCGTCCCATGGGAAACTGCGCCACCGTATCATGACGTGCACCCCGTCCGCAATTCCATCCCCTTCGCCCAACGCATCACACGAAATCGCTGACTACACACGAATAATTCAACCTTCCCATGTTCATCGCGATGATCCATACTGGGGGTATCCCGAGTCGCAGCGGCTGATCGCCGCCCTTATATTGCGATATTGCTCGGGTCAACCTTTCGCGTCTGGAGTCGGGTGAGCGACACGGATGCGAAGTCAACGGAATATTGGGGGAAGGATGAGCGAACAAGACAGCATGATACAGGTGCGGGACGAGGCGACCAGAGGCAAGGGAGCGAAAGGGAAGGCGATCATCAAACGAAGCAAGACGGACACGTCTTCCCGTCAGCAGGACGCGCAACAAGCGCCCGCCGAGAGTCGCCGTTCCGGGATCCGGCAGCCGGACGTCTCCGGCGCCGAAGAAGGATTGGATCCGCAGGTGATGGCCAAAATCCAGCAGAGAGCGTACGGCCTGGTCGAGGCATCAGGCTGCGAGCACGGACACGATCTAGAGCATTGGTTGGAGGCGGAACGACAAATCACCGGCACCTCGGAGCGCGGAGAGAGGTAGCCGAACACACCGACGGCCCGCGAGGGCGTTTGTCCCTCAGCCGGGAACCAGTTCCTTGGTGATTTCGTCCGGTTCCCAGTCGGGAGCTTGGACGACAATGCGGCCTTGGCGCAGAACGAGTTGGAGGTCGCAGTGCCGGAGCGTGTGGAGGCGGTGCGCGATCATAATCGTCGTGCGCCCGGCCGTCAGCCGCTCCATGACTTCCACTAAATCCGCCTCCGTCCCGGCATCGAGCGCGCTGGTCGGTTCATCGAGAATGACGATCGGAGCATCTCGGAGAAAGGCCCGGGCGAGCGCAATCCGCTGACGCTGCCCGCCGGATAGCCGAGAGCCTCGTTCGCCTACCTGCGTATCGTATCGGTCCGGCAAAGCAGCGATGAACTCCTCCGCATGAGCCGCCCTCGCGGCAGCTTCCACCTCGGCGTCCGTGGCGTGCAATTTCCCATAGCGGATATTCTCAGCGATGGTCGTGGAGAACAGTTGAGGATCTTGCGGGACAATCGCAAACTGCCTGCGCAAATCCGTGACGCGATAGTCCCGCAAATCCTGCCCGTCGAGCAGCACGACGCCTGCCCTGGGGTCGTGAAACCGCGTCAAGAGATTGACAATCGTTGATTTGCCGGCTCCGCTCCGGCCGACCAAGCCCACCCTCGTACCGGCAGGAATATGAAACGACACGTCGCGCAGGACCGCCGGCGAGGCTGAATACGCAAAGGTCACCCCTCGAAACGCGACGTGGCCTTTTGCCCTAACCAAAGGCTGCGGGCAGGATCGATCCGTGACCAAGGGTGGCGTATCGAGGATTGCCAGGGCCCTGCGGAATCCCACCAGGTGCGACTGCAGCTCCGTCAGCTTTTTTGCCACCGTATCGAGAGGGCCGGCCAGCTGAGCCATGTACGCCATCAACAAGAGAAGGTCCCCCAGAGAGAGATGGCCTGTTTTCACGTGAGTGATTCCGACGTACAGGGCAATCGCCGTCCCGATCGTGACGGTCATGCCGAACATGAAATCGAATCCGCTTCCGATCGAGGCCAGCGCATTGTGTTGGCGGACCCAATTCATGGCGTGACCGAGGAACCGCCGTTGTTCGTGTTCTTCCCGCCCGAACGCTTTGACGAGACGCGAGGCCCCCAGGACTTCCTGGGCGCAGGCGACTGTCGCGGTTTCGATCGTTTTCACGTCGGACCATTGCTTTCGGAGCCGGCGGCCGCATCGGTGCGTGAGCCAGAAGAGGATCGGCAGCATGGTCAGCCCGACCATGGCAAACGACCGGTCGATGGTCAGCATGAGCGTCGCCAATCCCGTCAATAAGCAGCACGCCTTCAAAAAGGGCAGGAATGCATCGATGGGAATCTGCTTCACCGCTGCGGCGTCGTGCTGGATTCGATAGACGGAATCCGTAGGTCCGTGCGCCTCATGATAGGAGGCGCAAATCCGCTGGAGGTGTTCGAAGAGACGCTGGCGGAACGCATAAATAAGCCGTTCGCCCGTGTACGACGACAAGAGCCAGAGGGCCATGCTTTGAAGGTGGATGCAGAGAGCGATGGCGACGTAGGCGACACATATAACGAGGAGCAGTGCGGCGGGCGACGATTGCACGTCCGCCGGAAGCCATCCTTCAAGAAATCCCGGGAGCGGCCGAACACCGATGACGCTGTCGACGCCCAACGTCAAGGGCAGGGGCGTGAGCAGACTCAAGGGGATCGACAGGAGAACGACCGCGGTCAAGGCGGCCAGTTGCGCGCGGAACGGAGCGATAAAGGGCCACGCGCGGCGGAGAAGATAGAGCGATGAACGGTGTTGGTCGGTGTTGGCTGACATGAATCGCCGTCAAATGACCGGTGCATAGTAATGAGCGGTTCGAAGCGGCGCAACGGGCCGCAGGAACGTGGACAGTAAAAATGATGTAAATGTTTGGAAACGATTCTCCCGCGGCTTCGGACAACCTGTCCGGGGTGGGGGACACGCTGTCGTGATCCCCGGCCCTCTTGGCGCAGCAGAAACGTTTTAAGGCTTTGAAAACAGGCCGGAGTGATGTGCGTGATGAAGGTCCGCGGATTGCACGCACAATAGCACGGGAAAGGAATGCTCAGACCAAATCCTGCGAGTGAGACCCACTACAGCTAAGGAGGAACGTTATGCGGAATGGTGACTACGAGTATTACGAAGATGATGCTATGGGATGGTCCGCGTTTGTCGCGGGTGCATTCATCGGCGCGGGCTTGGCCCTTTTGTTCGCGCCGCAGACCGGCACCGAATTGCGCGGCATGCTGAGAAACTACGCTGCTCGCGCCAAGGATGAAGCGTGGGAGCGTGGACGGTCGGCGTGGGACAACGCCGTCGAACGCGGCAAGGAGTACTACGAAAAGGGTCAGGAAGCAGTCCAGGAAGCCGGCCGCTCCGCGCGGGAATACGCGCAAAGCGGTAAAGAAGCGTTGCGCGAGGGCAGGGAAGGCTCGCATCGGGGCTGAGCATTCACTCCTCCCCGGCGCCGATGACTGCGCATCAGACAGAAGATTCGCTGCACGGCGCCGGACGCCCCACGTCGGAGATGTGGGAAGCGGTCATTGTCGGCGGAGGGCTGGCAGGACTGTCGGCTGCCGTCTACCTTGGACGAAGCCAGCGGCGGACCTTGCTGGTGGACGCCGGCGAGAGCATGGCCCGCTGGGAACCGGTGGTCGAAAATTACCTCGGCTTTCCGGAAGGTCTCAGCGGCCAACTGCTCTTGGAACGTGGCCGTGAACACGTCCGAAAGTTCGGTGTTCACAGATCCGCCGATCGGATTCTCCGGATTCGGAAAGTCGGGGAGGGGTTTGAGCTTTACGCTGAGCGCTCGGGGCTTTGCCGAAGCCGGCGGGTGCTGCTGGCCACGGGTCTGACGCATTTGCTCCCCGACATCCCGGGTGCTGACGTCTGTCTCGGACGAAGCGTGTTGTTCTGCAAAGATTGCGACGCCTTTCGTGTGCGCGGAAAACGGGTTGTCGTTTACGGCTGGCGCAACGAGGCGGCTCGCTATGCGCTGGCCATGCTGGCGTTTTCGCCCACAGTGACGATTGTGACTGATGGGCGAGTTCCCAGCTGGGATCAATCGTGGCAACAGGGCATTGAAGAGTACGAGGTTCGAGTCTGCCGAGAGCCGGTGAAAGCGTTCATGCACCGGGACGGAGGTCTTGAAGCAGTGCTCTTTCGAGACGGGGGGATATGCGCGGCGGAGGCGCTGTTCGCAACGCGGGGAGATGTCTATCACACGGCTTTAGCCGAAGGCCTTGGGGCGGCCGAGGACGAGACAGGACAACTCATCGTGGACGGCGACATGCGGACGACGGTTCCCGGGCTCTATGCCGCGGGCTGTGTCACCCCCGCCAACTGTCAGATGATCATTGCCGCGGGCCAGGGGGCGACCGCTGCGCAAGCGATCGAGAGGGACCTGTTTGACGAGAGTCTGCGCCGTCACAGCCTGCGGCGCGCGTCGGGGATGCATGCTGAAACGCAGGGAGCGGTGAACTGACATGGACGCTGTGACGGTCAAAGAACCAGGGAGCCTTCGGGTCGCCGCGATCGGAGATTTGCACTGTCCGCGAACTTCGCCCGAGCAACTGCGGCAGCTGTTTCACGATCTCGGAAGCGAGGCCGACGTCCTGCTGCTGTGCGGGGACCTGACGGACTACGGAAAACCGGACGAAGCACGCGTGCTGATGGAACAGCTGAGTCAGGTCAGGCCCGTGCCGATGCTGGCCGTCCTCGGCAATCATGAATTTGAATGCGGAAAGCAGGACGAGATCACCCGCATCCTGGCCGACGGAGGAGTGACGGTTCTTGACGGCACGGCGGTCGACGTATTGGGAATCGGATTCGCGGGCGTCAAAGGGTTTTGCGGAGGCTTCGGCGCGCGCGCCCTCCAACCATGGGGTGAGTCAGCGCTGAAACAATTTGCCCGCGAGTCGGTCGAGGAGACCGTCAAATTGGAATCGGCCTTGGCCAAACTGCGCACGCCGTCGAAAGTGGTGCTGATGCATTATGCGCCGATCGTCGATACGGTCCGCGGAGAACCGCCGGAAATCTTTGCGTTTCTCGGGTCGAGCCGGTTGGAGGAACCGATCAACCGTTACGAGGTCACAGCGCTCTTTCACGGCCACGCCCATAACGGCAGTCCGGAAGGAAGAACGCTGGCAGGCACGCCGGTCTACAACGTCGCCCTGCCGCTCTTGTACAAGCAGTTCCCAGGCCGTCGAGCGGTGCGGTTCGTGGAAATCCCATCGATCGCTGCACCAGTCGCCTCCTGACAGCGGCCGGGGAAGGGACGTCGATGCATTCAAACGGTCAAGAGCTTGCTCAGCAATATGCTGGAACCCTTCAATCTGTCGGCGTTCCCGCAGATCCCGCTCATGAGGTCTATCGGGAGGCCTTGTCCTGCCTCTTGAA
>JBKPKC010000395.1:0-3505 GCA_046765595.1 Nitrospirota bacterium | reverse complement strand
ACCATGTTGTGGCCAGGAGGAAGCTGATGAATGCCGTGAAAGGCGGTTTTTGGCGGAATGGTGACCCAAAACGTGAAGATCTGGTCGAGCGCTTCGAGATCGATGGCAGCGCGCACATCGGGTGACGCCAGCAGCGCTTTGATCTCGGACGCGAAGAGGAGGGCGTCGGGGGTCTCGGTGTAGAACAACGGGCGGACGCCGAAACGGTCTCGCGAAAGGAACAGTTTTCGCCTGGACGCATCCCAAATGGCAAAGGCCCATTGTCCGTTGAGGCGTTCGACGCAGCGTTCGCCCTCCTCGTGATAGAGGCGAAGGAGCACTTCGGTGTCGGAACTGGTGGTAAAGCGGTGGCCCTTCGCAATGAGTTCCTCACGCAGCTCCACATAGTTGAAGATTTCTCCGTTGAAGCTGATCCAAAGCGTCTCGCCCGCAATTGACAGCGGTTGATGGCCGCCTGCGAGATCAATGATGCTCAGCCGAGCATGGGCCAGGCCGACGGGCCCTTTGCAATACACGCCGACATCGTCCGGCCCTCGATAGCGGATCGCGGCAATCATCTCATGGAGACGTGCAGGGTCCGCGTGCTGTTCGCGATAATGGACGATTCCGGCTATGCCGCACATTTCATAGGTCTCTACGTTCTGTCTTCCGTTGTCCTATCAGGATCACCGAAGCCGGCGGCGCAGCCCTCGCGGCAGGATCTGCAGGGTTCGGACCGCCAGGGAATGCAGCGGGCCCGGCATCCAGTCTCTGATCATTGTGTCAAAACGGTTCCGTCGGCGGAACTGAATTCGCGCATTGAGAAGGGCGAGTTGGTCTTCCGTCAGCCGCCAGTCGGATGCCCCGCAGTTGTCGAGGATGTGTGCGGCAGAGTTTCCCTTCGGGATGGCGACCACGCCCGTCTGGCAGAGGCACCAGTTGATGACCACTTGCGCCGGAGACCTGCTGGTCATCCTGGCGAGGTCTTCAATGACCCCGCTGGGGTCGCAGTCGCGCACACGATCAAGTCCTCGGGCAAGCGGACAGTAGGCGATGACCGTGATCCCATTGGCGCGGCAGTAGGGGAGCAGGTCCTGTTCGATCGTGCGATCGATCAGGTTATACCGCACCTGGTTTGAGACGATCGGATGCGTGACCAGTGCCCGCTGCGCTGCTTGGAGTTGGCTGACCGAGAAGTTGCTGACTCCGGCGAACCGCACCTTGCCGGCTTCGATCAGCCCGCCGACGGCGCCCATCGTGTCCTCCAAAGAAATCGAGGGATTCGGTTCATGCAGCTGCAGGAGGTCGACGTGGTCGAGTCTCATCCGCTGTAAACTGCCGTCAACGGACCGCCGTACGTCGGCAGGGTAAAAATGTTCCGGCGAGATTTTCGTCGCGATGAAGACACGTTCACGCAGCCCCCGTACGGCGACGCCTACGTCAGGTTCACTCTCGTAGGATTCTGCCGTGTCGATGAACAGCGCTCCGGCTTCAAGACCTTTCCTCAAAGGAGCGGCGCCCCCGTGATAATTCCACGTGCCCATTCCCACTTCCGGAATGAAGACTCCGGTCTTGGCTAGTTCGGTCACGATCACGGCGGTTCTTCTGGGACTAGGCGGGCGCGGGGGGAAGGGGCGGCACACGAAGCGTGCGCACGCCATAGCGCTTGAGAAAGCTCGACACCTCCTCGCTCAGATCGTTCGAATGGCGCGATTGTTCCTTGTTCGCAATTTCGATCCAGGCGATCTGGCGGACGGTCAACTCACGCCGGATGTCCTCCGGGATCGCTCTGAGACTGAGCAGGACGTGAATCGGGCTCGGCAACTTTCGCACGGCATCACGTACGTCGCCTTCCACGGTGACGAGGGTCCATGGTCCTTCGTCGCGTCGCCACCACCGAGTCGCCGGTTTCACGAATCGGTAGCCCTCTCCATCCCTGGTGCACGCCAGGTCCGAATCCACAAAGAACTGGATCATGTTGGAGACGATGTCCCGGAAGATTTCCGCCTTCTCCTGCTCGGACACGACTTTTGGAAATTCCGGCGCTTTACTGACCACTCGTGCGGGAAATCCGATAGCCAGGCAGCGGGGCGGAATGACGCCGTGGACGACCGACTGAGCCCCGATCACTGCGCCGTCCCCAATCTTGGTCTTGGGAAGAACGAACACGCCCCAGGCCAGCGAGACGCTGCTGCCGATCTCGATCGGCTCAAAGTCAACGGCGTATCCTTCGAATTTGCTGAGGAAAGAATTGTGTCCGAAAATCAAGCAGTGGCCGCCGATGCCGGAGTCGTCTCCTACCGTGATCGAACGGGCCGGATTGATGAAGGACATCTGCATGATCTGGCAATTGCGGCCGAGCACAAAACGGGAATCCGGGAATTGCAAACCGCCGATGAACACCTGCTCGTTGATCTTGCTGCCTTCACCGATTTCGAGATAGGGGGTGTCCAGAAAGGTCGTCGATCCGATCTGGACATGCGGGCCGATACGGATGTCCTTCCCGCGAATAATCGTCAGAAAGCCGATTGAGGTATGATCTCCGACCTCGACATGATCGCCTGAAATCACGGATCCCAGTCCGATCGACACCCCCTGTCCGATCCGATAGCCCTTGAGCCGATACAGCCAGTTTTTGATGAAGCTTGGCCAAAGACCGTAGAGCAGGATGTCCCGAAAGGGAATGCGAGATTTGGTGATCAGCACGCGGCGGCACTCTTCGAGGTGAATGTGGTGAATAAGGTTACACGTGAACGAATTCGCATCCTACACTGGTAACCCGGCGCCGCCGTCAATCACCAGCGTCTGGCCGATGATCGAAGCGGCCCCATCGGAACAGAGGAATTGGACTGCATCGGCGACCTCATCGGGCGTCACGAGCCGCCCGAGCGGGGTCCGCTTCGCCAATTCGGCCAAGCGCGCCTCCGCATCCGGCATCGATGCCCATGACTCCGTCGCCACCGCGCCGGGGGCGACGATATTTACTCTGATGCCTCGAGGTGCCAGTTCGGCGGCCAGATGCCTGGCCAAGGCCTCGAGTGCGCCCTTCGAAGCGCCGATGACCGAATACGCAGGGACCACTCGTGAAGCCCCCTGGGAGCTGACTGCCACAATGCTTGCCTGCGGGGCGAAGCGGGAAAGGAGCCGTTTCACTAAGTCGAAAAATGCACGAACGTTCAGTGCGAAGGTCCAATCATAATGTCTCAGCGTCAACTCGTCAAAAGGCTTGTGCACTCCGGTCGCGGCACAATGAATGAACCCATGAAGGCCGCCCTCCAGCCCCGCCACTGTCTCGACGACGGCGTCGAGGCCTTTCTCGAGCGTCAGGTCGGCGCGGCATAACGACACCCTCAAGCCCTCTTGGCGGACCTGCTCGAGCAGGGCATCCGCAGGTTTTTGTCCGCGGACATAATTCGCGAGCACGTGGGCGCCTGCACGCGCACACTGCAGGACGATCGCCCGGCCGATGCCCCGCGTGCCCCCTGTCACCAAGAGGTTCTTGTCTGTCAATGAGAAACTCCGGCTC
>JBKPKC010000394.1:0-5017 GCA_046765595.1 Nitrospirota bacterium | reverse complement strand
CCATAACCCCCCGCTCCCAGTGTAGCGGCCTGACGACATTGGCGGAGCTAGGGGAAGATGCAGGTGAGGCCCGTGTCCGGGCGGGGTCTAGCGTTTATGGAGACCGTACCGTTGTCGGGCTTGCTGAAGTTCAGCCACATGCCGACGCAGAGAAGGACCGAACGAAGAGGCGAACACCGCCTTGCGGTGACGGGACATGTGACGTTCCGCTGACACAATGGCTTCTTCAAGCTGTTTCACCAGGCGTGCGCCTGCCGTGGTAATCCACTTGAGCCGCCGCGCCTCCTCGAGGTCGAGAAGGGAGTAGCGCACGGATTCGATTTCTTCCAGACAACGGAACCGGGCGCGAACGAGATGGCGGGCGGTCAGTCCTGCTTCGCGCCATTGAGGCTTGCCCCGTCGGGTCTCCCTCCAAGCGGAGAGGCGCGCGAAGAGCAGCGCGCCCATCGTGAACGTAAATGTCGCATGCAGGATCCCGCGAAGCGGCCGGAGAGTCCTTCTCCAGGGCGAGTAAAAAATCTGCTGATTCCGGTCACGGTGATAAAGGACGTGCTTTCGCAGCACGAGATTCAAATGGTGATGACTGTTTTCATGGACCAAGTCATCAATCAGATCGAGATTGTCGCGGTCGAAGCAGTTGATGAACGACAGGCCGGGGCGATGGCGGTAACTGAAGCTGACCACGCCGGGCGCGTCCAGCGGTATGACTCGCGATGTAAGCAGCGTCAGCAGTGCGTGACCTTCCGGCCAGGCCCGGCGGATTGCCCGCGATGCCCGGCCGATGCGTGCAATCTGCTTAGCATCGGTAGGCGAGAGCGATACCGGTTCGCGGTTCTTCCCGTAGTGCAATGTGGGCCCGACGGTCAACTGTCCCCGGGCAGGTTCCGCCTGGCTAGACTCGCACCTGGGCCAGTGCCATCGGATGGCGCTTCCTTTCCGTGTGCAGAGCGGATGCGAACCAGACGCCCGCAGGACGATGTCATCGGTCGTGATGACAAAAGTCATGCCGCCGGCCGCACGTCCAACGGCTTTTCGAACAGCTGCCGGCGCGACGAACGCGCTTCCGTCATACCCGACGGGAATGCTGAAGGCTTGTTCGGCGCGTTCAAATGAGGATTCCAAGCGGGCCGGTACCGTCCAGGGATGGCGACGGCGACGCTGCATCCACTGGAATGTCCCTTGCGGATCAAGGAAGATCGATTCTTGCGTGACGTCGTGGGCAAGGCTGCTGCACAACGATTGGAGCCGTGCCGCCAAGCCGCGCGACTGCGCCCGGCCGAGTGGGAATAACTCGTCGAGGTAACTGTTCTCGAAAAACTGTTCCTTGCATTCCTCGAAGAGCTGCTCCGCGAAATCCCGCCGCTCGCGTTCACGACGGATCTGGGCCAGTAAATCCAGAAAATACAGCAGGTCGTTCAGCGCTTCGATCCATCCGACCACTTTCCAATTCGAAAAGGCCGAGCGATCGACCGTGCCGGCGACAAACCGGAAATAATCCGCGGGAAGCTGAAGCCGCTTCGCCAGCGGGGCGTAGTGCCGTTCGATGTCCCGGCACACCACAGTGAGCAGAGTCCGCATGGATCGGCGAAATTCCAGCTGCAGTCGGCGAATCGCCGGCGCGTCGAGCAACGGCATGGCATCTCCGGATGGAGCGGCGACTGTACCGGAGACGAAAGAGGGCCCGCAAGGAGAGCGGGCTACGATGGTTTGGCGGGGAAATAGCCGGCCTCGTCGAGGCCGAGTGCATGCACATGGTCCATGAAGTGTCGCGTTAACGACATTTGGACGGAGTCCTCGAGCGCCGGTTTTGCGCCCGTCACGATGAGAAACGGCAATTCATCTTTCCACAACAGATGCCCGTGAAGGTCGATCATATAGAGGTATAGACGCCGCGGTTCTTCGGCTTTCCAACCCCAGTCGCCCGGCTGCGGCACCGTCCCGACCACATGTCCAACGATGACGGCGTCGACCGCGAGTTCAGAGGAGAGCTCACGCGCCATTGCGGCGCGGTCCTGATCAGTGAAGGCAACCGTAGGAACCCGTCTCGCGGGCGTCAGTACACGCAACGCCGTTTCACGCTGAAGCAGCTTGCTCAGCCTGTCAGCCATCGCTTCATCGCCCTCGACGGGCATCAGTGCCAAACTGTGAAAAGAGGGACGGTTGACGATGGCCGCTGCCGGTTCGTTCGACACCCAAGAGGCTTCGAAGGGCTGAAACTGGACATCGCCGGCCCTCATGGAATCGGTGCCCACAGCGGCGACCCATGCTGCGGCAAGGCATCCCTGCTGCGCGGCAATCATTGTCAGAATGAACACGAAGATGGCGGCCCTGCTGAGTTCTGGGAAGGTATTGATCCGCAGGCGACGCATGCCCCACCTCACGCAAAAAGAATACCTTACTCAATGACAACACGCCGGGGGCCAACCGTTGATTATCCTTACGCATTGTCACAGGAACGCGCCCAGGACGCTGGCCGCGTTTGCCCCAAGCGTAGGCAAAAGTGGGCACTGACCTACCCGAGCCAGTCGACGGACACCGACCATAACGGCACCCTGCGGCATGCAGGAACGCTCACCGTTCGATGGAATCTTTGAGAAACCGCGAGATCGTTCGATAGAGATCTTCAGTCGCCTGCTCTTTACTGAGAAACGCTGAGGCGCCGGCGTCGATAGCGGCCGCATGGGTTTGGGAGGAGTAGTGGACGGAGAGTCCAATCACCACGGTTCCCGGCGCGTCTTTTTTAATGCGCCTGGTCGCGTCAATGCCGTTGAGTCGAGGCAGATTGACGTCCATGACTACAACGTCGGGTTGTTTGCTGAGGGCCGACTCCACCGCTTCCACCCCGTCGGCGGCTTCGCCCACCACTTCAAGGTCGGGATACGTCTCGAGAATGCTGCGGAGGCCTTGACGGACCATGGCGTGGTCGTCCACGAGCAATACCCGCCAGCGCGACGGCATCCCAGACCGCATGACGCGCGACGATCGATGAGCCGTACGCGAGACATGCGGCTTCGGCTTCGCATCCGAAGGGAGGACCGCAAGCCCTAACTCGACCGTGGTGCCCTTGCCTCGCACCGAATGGATGCGGCACCAGCCGGACAGGGCTTCCATGCGTTCTTGGATACTGAATAATCCAAAGTGTTCACCGGAGGGCTGGTAATGCACGGCGTTGATGTCGAACCCGTGGCCGCGATCCTCCACCGTCAACAACCAGGTGTCTGCGTCCTGTTTCTGGACCGTCACCGACGCTGCGGACACCCCCGAGTGCTTCGCGACATTGGCCAGAAGTTCACGTACCGCTTGAAACAGCATATCCGACTGGTGCTCGTCGAACGAAGGCGCCTCAGGCGTGAGCACCTGGACATCAACCTTGAGCCCCTGCTGACCCATTTGTTCGGCGAGCCAATGCAGGGCGGGTATGAGTCCCAAATCTTGCAGCACCGACGGACTCAACTGCGCCATTAACGTGCGTGCATATTGCAGACACTGTTGCAGGAGGCTGTCGATTTCGGTCAGCGACGCGCGGCCGTCTGGCAGTTGATTCGGCATTCGCTGCAGGGTCTGGCCCAACTTAATTCGAATCAAGGCGAGCAGTTGGGCAAGGTAGTCATGGAGATCGCCTGCCAACCGGCGCCGCTCGCGCTGCTCGGTCAGATTCAATTGCGAGGCCAGTGCCCGGAGGCGCTCTTGGGAGCTGACGAGTTCGGTGGTGCGCTCCCTCACTCGCTCCTCGAGTTCCGCATTCCAGCGCTGCAGCCTCGTTTCGGACTGTTTTCGCTCCGAGATGTCCCGAAACACGAGCACCACGCCGATCAACCGCTCCTCTCGATCACGGATCGGGGCCGCGCTGTCCGCAATCGGCACCTCCGTTCCGTCCGGCCTGACGACGACCGTCTGGTTGGCCAGTCCGACGACCCGTCCTTCACGAATGACCCGATTCACGGGGCAATCCACCTGGCCGTGTGTTTTCTCATTCAGAATCTTGAAGACCTCTTTCAAGGGACGTCCGACCATGTCTGCCACTGATCGACCCACTATCTCCCCGGCCACTGCGTTCGCAAAAGTCACGACCGCAGCAGAATCGGTGGCGATGACGGCGTCGCCGATGCTTTCCAGGGTCACCCGCCACCGTTCTTCGCTGTCATGCAGGGCTTGCTGCGCAAGCTTTTGCTCCGAAATGTCGCGGGCGATTTTGGAGGCACCGATGATGTTGCCGTCTTGATCCGTCAGCGGCGACACCGTAATCGAAATATCGAAGAGCCGACCGTCTTTCTTACGGCGAAGCGTCTCATAGTGCTCTACCCGCTCCCCCCGGCGGAGTTTGGACAGGATGGCAGCCTCTTCGGCATGGCGCTCGTCAGGAATGATGCGGAGAATGGACGAACCGATCATTTCGTCCGCCGTGTATCCGAACATACGTTCGGCGGCTCTATTCCAGCTCGTAATTGTGCCGTCGAGATCTTTGCTCAGAATGGCATCGTCGGATGAGGCGACGATGAGGGAGAGCAGGCTCTGGAGCTCCGCCATCCTGCGCTTGACCAGCTTGCGCTCGGTCACGTCCCGCACGATTTTCGAGGCGCCGATGATCGTCCCATCGGCGCTTCGTACCGGCGAGACCGTCAATTCGACATCAATGAGCCGGCCGTCTTTTCGCCGACGCACTGTTTTATAGTGATCGATGGTCTCGCCATTGCGGAGACGGGTGAGGATCGAGTTCTCCTCAGCGTGAAGGTGCGGGGGAATGATCAACAGGATCGGTTGGTTGATGGCTTCTTCCGCCGAATATCCGAAAATGCGCTCGGCGGACTTGTTCCACGTCTGGACGATGCCGGACAAGTTCTTGGTAATGATCCCGTCATAGGAAGAATCAATGACCGCTGCGAGATAGGCTGCGGCCTCCGTCGTTTGGCGAGTCTGATCAGGCATTCGTCCAATGGGAGGAGGAGATCTCGTAATTGTCGCGCCTAAGTGAGCGCGAAATCAAGATTAGCCGCCGTACGATTGTGCCTACACGGGT
>JBKPKC010000393.1:0-11183 GCA_046765595.1 Nitrospirota bacterium | reverse complement strand
CCGCCCTACATCGTCTGTCGAACGCCGAACAGGCCCGTCTCGCTCAGGATTCCAGCCTCAAATGGCAACAATTCCGCGCGGCATTCCACACGTCGGGACTCGCCAAAAAGCATCGCGGCATCATTGCGGGTTTGGCACGCGCTCGACCCGACCTGGACCTGCCCAAAGAGTATGACCATTTCCTGGCCCTGTTCACGTCAGAGACGTCCTGAGCTGCCACCCGTCTCGTCCACCGCGGCTTTCAATTCGTCGTACACTTGTGCGAGGCGGCTGTTCTCCAGCCGATACGAGAAGATCACGGTGACGACGCCGAAGGCGAGCACGAGGAGGCCGATGCCCAGAATGCCCGCGCCCATCAAGAGTCCGGTCAGCGTATCGAATCCCCCCTGCGCGCCATAGGCGATCATGAACGCCGTCGTTCCCACACCAACCAGCAAAAACCAGATCAGGGTCATGATCGCGGACGACCAAGGAATCCGTTTGACGCATAACGCATGGATGGTCTGCCCGTCGGCCGTCAACTGAATCAGTCCTTTGAGCGGCCAGGCGGTTCTAAATCCCATCGAAAACAAATGGTACTGCGGCCGTAACGCTATTTGCCGGAGTTCGGGATAGTACCGGGCAATGCCGTGGGGAAGCGTGAGGGCGCCGTCCGCATCGACGCGCGCCTCGAGGCGGCTCACACTCTGGAGTGAGAATCGGTCCGCCATGCGGGCGATGCCGCACCCGTAGCGGACGGCATCCGGCGTGAGCCGCACGAAGTACAGCCAATCGCCGAGAATCACCCCCAGAAACAAGGCTCCGGCAAACAGTCCTGCAAGCAGCATGGCCCTAGTCGTTCCCGCAGTATGAGCGTTCGACCCCTAGCATTTCCCTAGGTCCAAATCAATTCTGTTGACTCGTTATCTCGACTTGGTTATTGTAGCCATGGTTTTTAGGGTTGGCGGGTTCCTCGCTCCATTCAGGCGCTCCGCCGGTACGGATTCTCCCCATTTTGAATAATTCCGCCGTGTTTTCCTGCTTCGAGCAGAAGCAGGAGTCTGATGTGTGGTTGGAGGTCACATGGATTTACATAAGGTCGAGCGGGTCTATACGTCCTATGCCGGTGTCTACGACAAAATATTCGGCAAAGTCTTCCACGAAGGACGTGAGTCCGCTATCCGAAACCTGAACGTCCAACCCAATGAGCGCATCCTCGAGGTCGGAGTCGGCACCGGCATCGCGCTTCCCATGTATCCGCGGCACTGCGAGATCGTTGCCATCGATTTTTCCGAAGGCATGTTGGAAATCGCCAGGAAACGCACCGCCGAACATCACATGACCCATGTCACCTTACACCGCATGGATGCCGGCGCCATGGAATTCGAAGACAGCAGCTTCGATACCGTCGTGGCGGCCTACGTCGTGACGGCCGTTCCCGACTACCGCAAAGTGGTCAGTGAGATGATCCGCGTCTGTCGTCCGGGCGGCCGCATCATCATGCTCAATCACTTCAGCAACGAAAATAAGATGGTCGCGGCGGTCGAAAAAGTCATTTCGCCGCTGACGAAGCATCTCGGCTGGCGCACCGACCTGTCATTGGACAATGTGCTGGAGGGCACGGAATTGCAGGTGGCGCGCAAACAGAACGTCAATCCACTGCATTTTTGGGCGCTGGTGGAATGCGTCAATGGCAAGGACGGGCATAGTCTCGCTCATAAGAAAGGCACGGCCTACGCCAACGGGACGACGGTTTATACGCCCAGCGCGCTGACAGCCGGCCCCACGAACGAAGAAGCCCTCGCCTAGCGGACTTGCACACAGCTTTCAGCTTGCTTCGCGCATCGCCTGGAAGCTCGCCGTACGTTTCTATCTGCGCCTTCCTCCCCGCTCCTTGCGGCCTGCATGAATGAGCGTGCGTCTCGGTGCAGGCAGGGCGGGGCGGTGAGAATGACGGCCCCTTTGAAAAGTCTGCGGATAACCTCGGTTATCGAGTCTCCCTACTTGACCACCTGAGCTGCTCGAGCGATTTCCAGTTCAACCATTCTCCACCTGGAATGATCGTGTTCCCCACCAGGCACTGCCCCGAGAAACGCCGGACGATGAGATCCGACAAATAGGACAGCAGACGGTTCGCTGCAGCCCCGTGCGAGCGGTCGACGTGCAGCAGAATTCCGAACCCAGGACCGTCCAGCGGCCCGTACAGCATGACATGGACGGCGGACTTTTCAATGGCGTCTGCGCCCTGAGCCGGTACGAGCGTCCCTTCCCACTGGATGACCGAGATCCCGACCTGAGGCGTTTTCGCCGGCTTCCATGTGCAGGGCAAGCCGGCGCTATCCAGCTCACTGAGCAGCCATTCGACGGTCGGCCATTCGGCTGTCGGACTCTGGAACGTCCATCGGGCCACCGGTTCACGCGAGCGGTCGTCGGCTGAGGGCATCGCCACTTCTTCCAGCAGCGCCTCGTCGCATACGACGTACAGCTCTCCCTGAGGATCAAACCAGAACCGCAGTTTCCCGGCCGTGCATTCGGCGTGAATTACGCCGAGGCCGGAGCAATCGGCGCCTTCCTGCTCAAACACCGAAAAGTCGGTCACGCCCCGCATGGTGAGCTTGGCCACTCGCTCCATCTGACGCAGGCTGTACCGGACGACGACGGTCACCATCGTATCGGCAAGGATTTCGCGCGCCGAGCCCTCGTCGAAGAGACGGCGTTTGGTCATTTGTACGTCGGTGACGTAGCCGCCGCGGAATCCTCCGGTATGGCCCAAGAGCCACCGGAGATCCTCGACATCCTTGATGGGCATCTGCATGATGACGATTGTAGCGCAGGATGACCCAGGAGGCTAGAGAACCGCTGGGCCTGAAGCTGTCTGACGCCGATTGCCGACGAGCTGAGTCCGACCCTTGTCGCCTACTGACAGCCGACGCGGTCGCCCCTAAGTATCTTGCCTTTCTGGTCGGCAAAAAAATGGATCTGGCAATTGACGTCGCCGCCATAGAGTGGCAGGAGATTGTAGGCGTCGGCCTGACCCGGCATGCGATCGATGCCGAAGTCCCAGACCAACTGGATGGTGCCGTCTTCCATCAGATGGGGGTGGAGATTGGGCGGCCCCAGTTCGACGTCGAGGTCGCTGACCTGTCCGCCGACCCATCGTGTGATGACATCGTCCCAGGTCTGATAGGGCCCGGCGACGTCGCGCTTGGCGGCATCCTTGCTTTCAGTCGCACAGCCGGCTGCAAGTAGAGCCACGACACACAGGCCCCATACGGTTCGACATCGCATCGTCAACTCTCCTTACGTGAAATCCTCGAGCAGCCTTTCGTAGACCCCCCTATCATTTTCTGAAAAGCAGCAAAAGATCACCTCTCTGAGGTGTGCGGGCTTTCGCATGAATTCGCGAACGGCGCTAATGGCAATTCTTGCGGCATCAGCGAACGGATAGCCATAAATCCCGGTGCTGATGCTCGGAAACGCCACCGTGGCAAGGCGGTGTTCCTCGGCAAGTTCGAGGCAACGTCGGTAGCAGGACGCCAGGTGCTCGGGTTCCCCATGCCCGCCGTGCCACACGGGCCCCACGGTATGAAGGATGTACCGAGCCGGCAGACGGTATCCCTTGGTCAATTTCGCGTCACCCGTCGGACAACTACCAAGCTGCCGGCATGCGTCGACCAATTGAGGGCCGGCGGCGCGGAATATTGCGCCGCACACACCCCCGCCGGGAAGAAGCGATTCATTGGCGGCGTTGACGATTGCGTCAACTTGCAGCGTCGTAATGTCGGCTCGAATGGCGCGAAGGGCGACGGACATGATGGCAAGAGAGCTCACCGCGGGGGAGGATAGTGTGGTTAGCTCGGCCTGTCAATGTGGGCACCGCCGATCTTCCCATGAGCGCTCGAGCGGTTTCTCGCATTGATTAGCGGTGTAGTTCTCAAGTAGCCTAAGAGGCTCCGCTGTCGAGGTACGTGATTGCAGAAAGGAGACGTTCCGATCATGGCCGGTTTTCCCATAGAAGTCGCAACACGCATTAAGACGTTGCCACCCTATTTGTTCGCAGCCATCGATAAGATGAAACAGGCGGCCATCGCCCGGGGAGTCGATATCATCAATCTGGGCATCGGCGACCCCGATTTGCCGACGCCTGCCCCCATCATTGATAGCCTCGCTCAGGCCGCCAAAGATCCCAAACACCACCAGTATCCGTCGTATGAAGGCATGCTGTCGTTCCGTACCGCAGTGGCCGAATGGTATCGTCACCGCTTCGGAGTGAAACTCAATCCCGCGGATGAAGTGCTCACGCTCATTGGATCAAAGGAGGGCATCGGCCACATTCATCTCGCCTTCGTCGATCCGGGCGACATCGTGCTGGTTCCCAGCCCCGGCTATCCCGTGTATCCGGTCGGCACCGGATTCTGCGGCGGCGTCTCCCACATCATGCCGCTCACGAAAGCCAACGGGTTTTTGCCGGACCTTGAGACGATTCCAAAAGACGTGTCCCGAAAGGCCAAACTGATGTGGCTGAATTCGCCCAATAATCCGACGTCCGTCGTCATGACGAAGGACTACTTCAAACGAGTCGTCGACTTCGCACAGGCACACCAGATCATTGTCTGCCATGACGCCGCATATTCGGAGATTTACTATGACGGCAAGCGGCCCGCCAGCTTCATGGAAGTCGACGGAGCGAAGGATGTTGGAGTGGAATTTCATTCCCTATCCAAAACGTACAACATGACGGGGTGGCGGCTGGGTTTCGCGGTCGGCAACAAGGACGTCCTGGCCGGACTTGGAAAGGTGAAAAGCAACCTGGATTCCGGCGTCTTCGAAGCCGTGCAGGCCGCCGGCATCACTGCGCTCGCCCTTGACGATGCCGTGACGGATGGCATCAGAAAAACCTATCAGGAAAGACGAGACACGTTGATTCCTGGATTGAAAAGTCTGGGCTTGGAGGTCGACGCGCCTGCCGCCGCATTCTACGTGTGGGTGACCGTCCCGAAGGGATATACGTCCGCTGCCTTCACGACGCATCTGCTCGAGAAGGCGGGAATCGTCACGACGCCGGGCAATGGATTCGGTGCGCCCGGTGAAGGATATATCAGGATGACCGTCTGTACGCCGAAAGACCGATTGGCGGAGACGGTCGAGCGCATCAAGAAAGTCGGATTTTAGCCGATCAGTCGTTCCGATGAGAGAGACGGCCTACATCGGGTTCGGATCGAACGTCGGAGACCGCCTCGACTTCTGCGACCGCGCAGTGACGTTGTTGAGCCTCCTGCCTCATTCGCTCGTGAGCGGCGTCTCCCTGCTGTACGAAACAGAACCCGTCAAGGACAAGGTCGATCCTGGTGGCGAATGGTTTCTCAACGGCGTCGTCCAATTGGAGACCGACCTCACGCCCCGCAGCCTCCTGGAGATGCTGCAGGAAATCGAACGCTCGCTGGGCCGCGACGACGAGCACCGCTCGGGACCGAGGACCATCGATCTCGACATCCTGTTCTACGGCGACCGCGTCATCAACGAACCCGGCTTGAACATCCCCCATCCACGATTACATCAGCGCCGTTTCGTCCTGATGCCCTTGAGCGAACTGGCGCCGCTCTTGGCGCATCCGACCCGGCGGCGTTCGGTGAACCAGATGCTCGCTGAGACGTCCGATCCTTCCGAAGTCCGTCTGCTCTTTCCCCAACCCTCGACACGATACGGCTCCCGGCCGGCGTGCAGCCCTCGCCGCGACTCATGAACATCTTCCGTTCTCCCGCGGCCATGGCCGCCTGGAGTCACCGACTGCGGCGCGAGGGGGTGGTCATCGGCCTTGTCCCCACCATGGGAGCGCTACATGACGGCCATCGGGCCTTGATCCGTCACGCGCGGCTCGCGTGCGACGCGTTAGCCGTCAGCATCTTCGTCAATCCGACCCAGTTTGCTCCCACGGAAGACCTGGCCACCTATCCACGCCGCCTCAAACAGGATCGCACGCTGTGCCGGGAAGAGGGTGTGGACGCGTGTTTCGAACCGACGCCTGCGGCAATGTACCCGAAGGGGCATCAAACGGTCGTCACCGTGCCGTTCGTCGCGCGCCGCTGGGAAGGAGAGTCGCGGCCTCATCATTTTGCCGGGGTCGCGACCGTCGTCACGAAACTGTTCGGCATTGTCCGGCCGGACATGGCATGGTTCGGACAAAAAGATTATCAGCAATGTGCGGTGGTGCGGCAGCTCATCGCGGATTTAAACCTGGGGATTCGTCTGATCGTGCGAGCGACGGTCAGGGAACGAGACGGGCTGGCCATGAGTTCACGCAATGTCTTTCTATCCTCGGAAGAGCGCCGGATGGCTCCGATCTTTTACCATGCCCTGCTCGCCGGACGTCGGGCCGTCGAAGCCGGCATGACGGATCCCGATTCAGCGCAGGCCGTGATGCGCAAAGTCCTCGGAGGCGAGCCGGCGCTCCGCATCGACTATCTTGCCGTCTGCGACGCCGACACGTTGGAGCCGCTCGACCGAATCGATCGCCGAGCGGTGATTCTCGGCGCGATTCGCCTGGGCGCGGTACGCCTCATCGACAATGTGCTGGTGAGAGCGAAAGGCCGGGGGCGTAGTGAATCGAGTTAACAGCCAGTCGGTTAGGCGCTGTTGACCGGGTGGTGCCCCTGGCTGACGAGCAGGCCCAAAACGACCTGGCTCAACCGGCGTTGATCGGGGAGCGGGATTTCAAGGAACCGGAGACCGACCGATGTCGGACGCACGGAGCAGACCATCGCCGTTTCGATCCGGATGGACTCGTCTTCCTGATCGGGCTTCAGCACCAATCCCATAAACGTGCCGCGCGGCAGGCCGGTCGCCTGCAACGTGCATCCGTCCATCGAAATGTCCGTGATGCGATTCATCGACTGCAGGCGGTTGTCGGCCAGGAACTGCGCCTGGATGGACGTCGGCAGCCGTTTGTATTGCCGGCGGTCGAATGCCTGGGAACTGCGGCCCGCCTCACGATGGAACGCTCGAAACTTATTCATGCAGAGCTGGCAGCGGAACGGAAACACGTTCAACTGCTGCAGCATCCGCTCCATCATGCCGGCTTGAGGCGCTACCCGGACGAACGGCGTTCCGCAATTAGGGCAATGGAGTGTTTTCATGCCCGCGGTTCAACCTCTTGACTGCGCTCCGATGATTTTATCATTCCTTCATGCTGGGTCTGTTGCCCGGCCACGATGGGGCCCACTGCCGCAGGCGAGTACGATGCCGGCTTGACCCATTTGCCGTCTTCCCGCTTATAGCCGCCGACTTTGCTCATATTGGACCGGTGGACTTCACGAAAGACCGGCTCCATATCGATCCCGTAGGAGACCGCCGTACCGTAGACGACATAGAGCAAATCGGCCAGTTCTTTGGCGATCGCCGACAAGTCTTCGTTCGCCATCGCTTCTTTCAGTTCGTCGAATTCTTCCTGGATCAACCGTTCCCGCAGTACCCGGTTCCGCTCATCGATCGGGCCGGGCCGCCGCTGCACAAGGATGTCGAAGAGGTGATGAAACCGCTCGACCATCGATTGGGCGGTCATCTCGTGGTGATCATTCCTGTTCATACGGCAACGCCTTTCGAGCCACGACTTCGATCGGTTCCAGCGCCGGGATGTCTTTTTCGGAGGACACGCCCAGATCTTTGAACCGGCGCGCGGCCGGCAGAATCCTCGTTTCCAACGACCCGACGGCCTTATTGTAGGCGAGCACGCTTTTCCCCAGCGACTGTCCGACATCATTGACGTGCTCGGCCAAAATCGCCATGCGCTCGTAGAGGTCTTTCCCGAGCCGGCCCGCTTCCTCCGCGTGCGCGGCCAGGCGCTCCTGCCGCCAGCCGTAGGCCACGGCCCGCAACAGCGCCATCAGCGTGGTCGGTGTCGCCAGAACGACTCCCTGGGCAAATCCCTCTTCGATCAAGCGTGGGTCCTGCTCCAATGCCGCGCCGAGAAACTGCTCGCCCGGCAAAAACAGCACGACGAATTCCGGCGCCTGTTCGAACTGGCTCCAATACGCTTTGAGACTCAATTCAGTGATGCGCGTCCGCACTTGCGCGGCATGGCGTCTGAGCCCGTCCACCCGACGTTCATCATCCGGCGCTTCATGCGCATCCAAATAGCCGGACAAGACAGTTTTGGCATCCACGATGATCTGACGGCCGCCCGGCAACTGCACGACCATGTCGGGCCGCAGGCGCCCGTCGTCTGAGAGGACCGACTCCTGTTCGAAAAAATCGCAGTGTGCGACCATACCGGCCAATTCGGCCACGCGCTTGAGCGTGATTTCGCCCCAGCGGCCGCGCACGGCCGGTGCTCTCAAGGCATTGACGAGATTGCCCGTCTCCTGTTGCAACCGCTGCTGAGTTTCTGCCAGCAATTTCAAATGCTGATCCAGGCCTCCGTAGGCGGCCTGCCGCGACTGCTCCAACTGACGAAGTTGGTCGTCGTAGCGATGCAGCGATTCTGAAAGAGGCTTGACCAATTCGTCGATCGCCTGCTGCCGTTGCGCAAGATCTCCCTTCGCTTCGGCATGCAGGGTTTGAAACGTCGTCTTGGCGAGACTGAGAAAGGCGTCGTTGTTCTGCTTGAGGGCTTCGCCGGAGAGCGCTTGAAAAGACTCGACGAGTTCGCGGCGGGCCTGGAGAAGGAGCACTCGCTGCTCCTCCACATGTTTGACGGTCTCTGCGGCCTGAGTTTCCGCGATCGCCCGGCCCCGCACGGCTTCGGCAAGATCGACGCGAAGACGCTCGAGCATCGCGCCGTCGTCCGCCGCGCCACGGCGCAGCTCGTCGGCCAATGTTTCGGCGCGATGCGCCCGTGCAGACGCCTCGTCGATGTGCGTATGAAACCGCGCCCGCAGACGAGCCGTGCACCACAGAGCTGCCGCTGCGGCGCCGAGCAGCAGGCCTCCCGACAGCCCCCATACGAAGGCAGTGCTTTCAACCATTGGATTGCGCTCCGCGTCCTCACCACGGCCGGAAAACGTTGGAGACCGGCACGGATGTCGCGATAGGGAGTTGTCTGTTTAGTTTCGGGAGGTTACGGAAACTGACCGGAAACGTCAAGGGCGGAAAAGCAGAGCCGTTCGGCCCTATTGCTCAGCACGGGTCCCCGAGGCATCTTTCCTTAGGGTTGTTGACGACCCCAAAGCCTCGCGCCGTCCAAAAAAGAGCAGCCGCCTCTCGCCGCAGGAGAATGTGGCGATGAAATGCGGTTAGGGTCCCAAGGCGGCCTTGTGACGTTTCACGACACCCTGCGCCGCGTCCATCGTCACCCGTTCGTTCTCCGATAACAGCAACATGACGCTCGCCACATTGGCGATCGCCGGCAACCCGAATTCACGCGCAATGATCGCCCCGTGCGACAGCGTGCCGCCCATTTCGACGATCAGTCCTGCGGCAATGCCGAACAGCGGCGCCATTCCCGGATCGATGACCGGCGCCACGATGATGTCGCCGCTTCGGACGCGGTTCCAATCCGACGGCGCGCGCACGAACCGCACCTGACCCGTTGCGATGCCGGAACTGATGGGAAGGCCGCGCAGGATCCCGTTGGAATCCGGCGAAGGATCCGGCACACGTTCGTTCGGATCTTCCCAACCGCGAATCACATCAGGGGCCGGCACGGTCTTCCATTGCTCGCGTTCTGCCCGGCGTGCCTTTATCACCTCCGCCCATCCGCCTGTCGGCGCGCGATCCAAGACCTCGAGTTCCTCGAGCGTAAGGAAAAAAATGTCATCTCCACGGGGAAAGACCCCACGATCGACCAGCAACTCGCCGACGCGGAGCAGCAGATGCCTCGCCGCGAGCGAATACCACATGAGATGATGGCGATTCGCCTCACGCAAGGCGAAAAACAGGCACAGGCGCCGATACCACCATTGGAATATCAGCCATCGGTCTAGACGCCAGCCGCAGCGTGCCCTGATCGTCGCCCAGGCATGCTCTCTGACCGCACGCTGCCGGCGGGTCAGCTCGTCGGGAGTCGCCGGCGCTCCATCGAGCTGGTTCTTGATCACATCCAGCAGGGCTTCGGGTTGATCGGCCAGTCGGAGGGACATGATGTCCGATTCTCCGACACCGCGATGCCCGTAATCTTCGAGATGGCGGTCGAACGCTTCGAGGAACCGGGTGCCCGAAAAGCTCCGGCGATAACGGCCTCGCTCCCAACCCTCTCGAAATCTCTCTGAGACCACGGCATCTTCACGCGCCATCCGGACCAACTCGGCGATGCGAAGAATTTGCTGCGCGCTGATGACGGTGCCCCGCCCCCGGAGGGACTCGTTCAACAGACGACGCCAGTCCGCGCCGAGCCAACGGGGGAGGATCCGGCTGAAGACTTGCAGGCACTGCCCGGCGCCGGCGGCGATTCCGAATGTCACCTCGCGAGAGTCCAGCCAACGGCCCAACTCGTCCAAATGATGTTGCGCTTCCGCGAGCGGCAAGCTCCGCACCCGTTCACGGCTGTAGCGGGAGGCCAGCGCTTTCATTTCCGAAAACGATGCTGCACTCTGCGTCAGGACCCGCCGCATCTCGCGCCACATCAGCCAGCCGGCGCGCGCGGCAGCCGGCCACGGCAACAGCCGCACGGGAGGCACCGATTGCACGACCTCACCGCCCATCTGTTCGGCATTCAACGCGGGATCGCCTCCGAGCTGACCAACGAGCACGTGGAAGAGCGTCACGTTCAGGTAAGGACGGCCGGCAATAACACGAACGGGAGACAGTCCGGGAGGAATTCGGCATCCCATCCGGCGATAGTGCGACAGAATATAGGCATCCATAAACCGTTCGAGAAATGAGAGCCCCATCGGGCTCGGCAACTCCGGCAGTGTCTCTTTGAAATTCGTCCGCGACCATTCACAGTCTTCCTCCATCGTCTCAACAGTCGTGCGAGTGGCGGTCAGCGGCCGTGCCTGCAAAATCCACAGTCGTTCATCTGCAATGGCCCATTCGAGATCGACCGGGGCTCGGAAAAGCTGTTCGATGCGTTTGGCCGCCGCAGCGATCTCGAGCGCTGATGAATCCGTCAATGGCGGTCCCGCTCGGTCGGCGGCCGAAATCGGCTCCATCGCCAGCCCATCGGCAGTCACGCGAAGCCATTCATGCTGATCGCCCCGGATGCGGGTGATCACCCGTGAGAGCTGGACATCGACCACGTACTGATCGGGCGACAGCCTTCCGTCCACCAG
>JBKPKC010000392.1:0-8409 GCA_046765595.1 Nitrospirota bacterium | reverse complement strand
GGTCTTGACCGGACGGCACATCCAAGCCTTTTGGATCACCGGGGACAATACGGTCCTGCAGGCGTTCGAAGGCGTCGTCAAAGTGGCGAATGACCACCGCCTGCCGCTCATCATCAACGATCCCGAATTTACGGACCGCGGCGCGCTGGCTTGCGCCGGTCTCGGGTTTTATCAAAGCGGCCGGGCGGCTGCCGCACTGGCTGCGCGTGTGCTGCTTGGCGAAGACCCCCGGAACATCCCGATTGAAGAAGTGGCGGTCAAGAAGCTCGTGCTCAACGAGAAGGTGGCCAAGCAGCTGGGTGTCACGTTTTCATCCGCCTTGCGAAAAGAGGCGGCCCTCTGAGGAGGCCATGCAGATAACGAAGGTTCAGCGCGGCGAGGTCGTGGAGGTCCGCATCACCGGGCGGCTGGACGGCTATTGGGCGGAGCATCTGAGCACCGGGCTGGCTGAAGTGGTTCGCGAGGGCGGCCACCAGCTTCGCGTCAATCTGTCTGAGGTGTCGTTCCTGAGCTCCGCAGGCATTCGCGTGCTCGTGCAGGTCTTCAAGCAACTGCGCGCCATCGATGGCTTCCTGGCCGTCTGCCATCCGTCCCAGCATGTCAGCGAGGTGCTCAAGCTTGCCGGCTTGCATACTCTACTGGTCTCGACCGATGACCCTGCCCCGGCGGTGATCTCCACCGCTCCGTCGGCGGTGCGTCGGCTCGAACGTGACACGGTGGCCTTAGACGTGTTTTCGCTTCAAGTGGACGGACAGATGACGTGCCGCCCGATTGGAGATCCGTCGCGGCTCGACGGCTGCCGCTACACCGCGGATGATCTTCGTACCCAAGCCGCCGACTTTCCCCGGGCTTCGCTTGCCGTGGGACTAGGCGCGTTGGGGAAAGATTTCGAAGACTGCCGGCAGCGGTTCGGCGAGTTTTTGTGGATTGCGGGCGCCGCGGCCTATCTGCCCACGGATGGGACGAACGTGCCTGACTATCTGATCTCGGGCGGGACCGGTCTTCCTGATCTCAAAGTCCTGTATGGTCTGACCTGTGAAGGGCCTTGGCGCTATCTGGCCCGATTTCAGGCCGCACGGAAAGACGTCCCCGTCACGCTCAGTGCGCTCATGGAGGCCTGCCTCGAGATCGCGGGGACGGAGATGACCGCGATTGCGATGGTCGCGGAATCGTCCGGTCTGGTCGGTGCTGCGCTCAAACAATCGCCGGTTGCGGCAGTCTCGGGCACCGCGCCTTTCGGCTACCCCGAGGTACAGCAGTGGCTGTCGTTCACTCCCGAACGCGCCTATCCCAAAACGGTGGTGCTCGCCGCCGGCGTGAGCGCTAGAACAGATGCAGGCGCGATCACGCCGCTGCTCCGGCCGTTCGGGGCCTCCGACTTTCCGGCCGGACACATGCACGCCGCGGTCTTCTCGTATCGTCCGATGCGAAAGGGGCACATCGACCTATCTGAAACCGTGCGCGGGCTGTTCGAGACCGAATCACCGCAGACGCTGCTGCATCTCCTGCATGACGATCGCGAGCGCCTCGGCGCGGGGCAAAGCGAATTTATCCAAGGAGCCTGTTGGATTGGTCCAATCGGCACCGTTCACGGAGAAGTGCGGCCATGACGCTCGTGATCGGCGCGCTGACGATCGGCTTGATCCTGTCCGTTCTGGCCCTGGGCGTCTACATCAGCTTTCGCATCTTTGATTTTCCCGACATCACGGCCGAAGGATCGATTACGCTCGGCGCCGCCGTCGCGGCCATCTTGCTGGTGGCCGGCACGAATCCCTTCGCCGCGACGGCCGCAGCTTTTTGCGCCGGCCTGGCGGCGGGTTCGGTTACGGGAGTGCTGCATACCAAATTCAAGATCAATGGGTTGCTGTCGGGCATCCTCGTCATGACCGCGTTGTACTCGGTGAATCTCCATGTCATGGGGAAAAGCAATGTCCCCCTGCTCTCGGCGACCACATTCGGAAATTATGCGGAAGACGCGGCGCGGGCGCTGGGCATCACCGACAGCGTGAGGGTGCTCGGCTGGGATGTCAGTGCCCGGGATGTCTCGATCTTGATCGCCGTATGCGGCGCCATCGCGATCATGGGGGTGGCGCTTGACTGGTTTTTCCGTACCCAACTCGGGACCGCCATGCGGGCGACCGGCGACAATCCCCAGATGATTCGTGCGCTCGGCGTGGATGTCGGCGCCATGGTGATTCTCGGGCTCGCGGTCTCGAACGGCCTGATTGCCGTGTCCGGCGCCCTGCTCGCGCAGTATCAAGGTTTTGCCGACGTCCAAATGGGCATCGGGATGCTGGTCTGGGGGCTGGCCAGCGTTATTATCGGAGAGGCCTTGGTCGGCGTGCGATCACTGGGGCTGTCCATCGTCGGTACCATCATGGGCTCGGTGTTATTTCGCTTACTCGTCGCGATGGCGCTCCGGTGGGGCCTCGATCCGAATGACTTGAAGCTCATTACGGCCGTTTTCGTATTTGGCGCGCTGGTTCTGCCCACACTGTTGCGGAAGCTGCGGTCGCAGAGACCACAGGTGGCGCATGCTTGAACTCCGGCATATTTCGAAGACGTTTAATCCAGGTACGATCAATGAGGTGCGTTCGCTTCGAGAGGTGTCGCTTTCTCTCGAGGACGGCTCGTTCGTGACGGTGATCGGCACGAATGGATCCGGAAAGAGCACGCTCATGAATGCCGTGGCCGGCGCCTTCTTCGTCGATTCAGGGTCTATCCATCTCGGCGGCCGCGATGTCACGCGCTGGCCCGAGCACCGCAGGGCGTCCTTGATCGGGCGCGTCTTTCAGAATCCGTTCAGCGGTACGGCCCCCACCATGTCGATTGCGGAGAACCTGGCGCTTGCGTCACGGCGGGGGCGCAGCCGGGGGTTTGGGCCCGCGCTCGGAACGCGATGGATGCGTGAATTGCATGATCGCGTGCGCGTGCTGAACATGGGACTGGAACACCGGTTGGCGAATGCGATCGGCACCCTCTCAGGGGGGGAGCGGCAGGCGCTGACGCTCTTAATGGCCACCTGGCTCAGGCCAGAAATCCTTTTATTGGACGAGCATACGGCGGCGCTGGACCCGAAGAGTGGAGACAAAGTGATCCGCGTAAGCGAGGACATCATCGCCCGCGACCAGTTGACGGCGCTGATGGTGACGCACTCGATGTCGCAGGCCGCGACCCTCGGCGACCGGCTCATCATGATGCATCGCGGACGCATCATTTACGACGTGCGCGGCGCCGAGAAGCACCGGCTGCGGCCGGCCGATCTCCTTGCCAGATTCGAAGAACTCCGCCGCGGGGAGCAACTGGATGAGACCGCAGCCGACATGCTCAAGCGCGCGTATGTCTAGCGAGACACGGAGGCCTTTCAATTACGTGGCCCGAAGAGGCTGAATCCCGGCCAGTCAGGGCTGCACGTTCTTGCCGTGTTCCCCATTCGCTTTCTGTCGATCGCATCAAAGTCCATCGCAACCTCGTCAAGATCGTCGACTCCAAGATAGGGGAGAACAGCACGCTTGTTTTTTCCTGCCGCTCCGGAAGTTGGTAGAAATAGAGCCCGATTTGCTTTGACGTCATCTTAATGAGCCGCCGAACCAAGACACTGTCATCCGGCGGCAAACCAAAGTTGACGGGGTCCATGCGCGCGGTTGAGATGGCCGCAAACCGGCCGGTTTCACGATAGGCAAACGCAAATCTCCATTCTTTGTGCTGGATGTACATATCTCCACGTGTAAACCCGATCATCATGAGCCTTTGATTCTTGGTCGGCTCGGGAAGTCGCGCCCGCACCTGATTGACGATTTCTTCAGCGATCAATTGGCGACGGCCGCGATCCAACATGCCTTCCTCGACGGGAATCGGGTCGCTGACAACGATCTTTACGCCAAGCGTCTCTTGATAGTAGTTCGCCACTTTTTGAAGTGCTGTGAGGGGGAAGTCGCCAACGGGGACAAACATAATTTGGCAGAGGCGACCGGAGCTGGCGAATGACTGATATCCCCCGTAGCCGAGCATCAGCATGAGAGCTAGGACGAAAAATTTCTTCATCCCTCGACCGCCAGCAAAGAATTCAGAAACTTTCGAAAGACATCGTTCTTCATAAAGGGTCGGAACGAAGAGTCTTGGCGCGGGTCCGGCATGCCTTGCTCGCCTGCATTCTGGTTGTGTCGATGCGAGAACGCCGTTTTGAGCGTTTGCATGGTGTTCTCCATGTCGTGAAGTTCTGCGAACGTGCAAGCGAGGTTGTAGTGGAACATCGGATAGGTCGGGTCTGCGCGTATGCCTTCTTCAAAAATGGCTTTTGCTTCCTTGAGCCGACCGGTCATTCCATACGCCATTCCCAAATTGTCGACAAGGACACGCCACAGTGTCTCGTCGAGTTGCCGTTGTTCTTTTTCAAGATCGTAGGCCTTCTGGTAGAAGGGAATCGCTTGCTCATATTTATTTTGCAAGTACTGGGCGCTCCCGGCTCGAAAGAGCTGCATACTGTTCTGTCTCGCTACTGATGGCGCCTGCCCGCCGTCTGCGTATTGAAACCGGACCTTCTCAAGGACGGATCGAAACAGGGACTCGTCACCAGGTGTGAAATTCACCTTCGAAAGATGAAGGTCGGCATAAACGTTTTCTTGAGCGAGACACGCGCGCACGTTTTTCTGATCGAGTCGCATGCCTTGAAACTCGCGAAACGTGTATTCGAGGGTTGGCATCTTTCCACTGCTGACAAACTTCGCATCCTCCCCCATGGACACCGGTGGCTGGTTTCGCAGGCGTTGTAAATGTGTTGAGCATCCGTCTTTGGAGGCCTGGCCCTCCACCTTCTCAAGGGTCACTGAGACAATGAGCCCCGTCGTGGGATGACTGGCCAATCAGGTAGCGACGACCGTCCGGTTTCACTTGGTCGATGTCGACCTTGAAGCCAGATAGGTCAAGTGAAAGACCTAATCCCTTCTCCGGCCATGCGACAAGAGTTTGTTGGGGCTCGCCCGCGTCCGCTGTTGAGAGGCTCAGAGAGGCTCCAAGGATGATAGCCGTGGTGTAGGGGAGAAATCTTCCGCTCGCCGAGGGGGTCCGGTGATTGGATCGCATTACCTTTGCCTCATGGTCAATCGACAATTCCTACGCAATTGACTCTTATAAGGATAGCTGACGATCACGTAACGGCAAGCGGACACACTCACGGCTGAAAGCTGGCGCAGTGGTAATGGAGTCTCCTAGAGGTCAACGTCTTGATTTGATTCAAAAAAGGCGAGAAGGGTACTCTTGCGGGGGAGGACGAAACGAGAATGGAGCAACTGAGATCAGCATTTAGGGAACCATGCAGGCACCGTTCAACACGCCGAGGCCTAAGGCTACCAGCCCAAGGAACAGACCATAAGCGCGTTACGTCGAAATGTGTTGCACCGCTTGGTCGGTGTTGCCATAGATCGGGAAGATGGACTTGAAGCCGGCGATCTCGAAGACCTCGAGAATATGCGGCTTGAGCGAGGAGAGGACAATCCTGCCATTGATGGTTTTGAGGTTCTTGGCAGCGACCAGCAGCACCCGAAGCCCCGTGCTGCTGATGTAGTCGAGCTTCTCTGCATCGATCACCATGCGCCGTTCACCTCGATCGATCAGTTGATGCAGCCGTTGCCCCAGGCTGTCCGAGGTGCCTGAGTCCAACCTCCCGGTAATGCCCACGATACAGGCCTCGCCCACTTTCCGTTCAGAGATTTCCATGAAGTCCCGCCTTTGTCCCGGCCTGCGCGACCGCGCTCAGCCGTTTGCTCATGATGAGGTGATTCTTGCCGGATTCCCGCCGATAGTCGACCTGCTCCATCAGTGATCGCACGAGATGTATGCCAAGCCCTCCAACCGGACGGTCTTCAACCGCGCTCGTGAGATCCGGCTGGGGAGCGGTGAGAGGATTGAACGGCCGACCATCGTCTTCCACTTCGGCAGTCAGCCGACCGTTTGCGAGTGCCAGACGCACCAGGATCTGATGCGCGCCCTGATCGTCGTAGCCATAGGCGATGATGTTCGTGATGACTTCGTCGAGGGACAACGACAGGGCGTGTACATCAGAATCCGGAATCCGATGGTTCTGTGCAAACTGCTCCAACTTCGAGGCCAACCGCTGCAGTTCAGAGGAGCGATTGGCCAGTGTGAGTTCCAGAAGGGCCGGCTGCCGATATTGCAGCGCTAGCAGCGTGATATCGTCCGCCTGCAAGGCGCCGCTGGAAAATGCCTGCACGTCGTCAACGATCTTTGTCAGCAGATGTACGGGCCGCTGGCCGGCCAGCCGTTGAAGCGTCTGTTCGAACCGCGGCGTCGAGAAGAGGTGGCTTTGGGTGTCCATCGCTTCCGTCACGCCGTCGGTATACAGAACGAGCGTTTCCCCGGCGTTGAGCGACATGCGGCTGGTCTGATATCGGACATCGTCCACAATCCCAAGCGCCATCCCCGAGGGGTGCCCGACCGGCACGACACGGTCGCCGCCGATGACATACGGGACGTTATGGCCGCCATTGCTGAATTCCAACTCCCCGGTTTCAGTGTGCATAATGCCGTAGAAGACGGTCACGAACATCGCCGAGTCATTGTCCGGGCAGAGCAGCCGATTGACGTGTTCCAGGCACTCACTCGGAGACACGGACGCTAAGGCGGTGGCTTTGAGGAGGGACCGGCTGACCGCCATGAAGATGGCCGCCGGAACGCCTTTGCCCGAGACATCGGCGATCACTACCCCAAGCCGTTTGTCGTCGATCAAGAAGAAGTCGTAAAAATCTCCTCCCATTTCGAGTGCGGGGATCGTCGTGGCGTAAATCTCGAAGTCAGCGCGATCGGGAAATGGAGGAAACGTCCGCGGGAGGATCGATTTCTGAATCTCGCTGGCGATGCGCAGTTCGCTCCCGATGCGTTCCTTCTCTGCCATCGTGCGCTGCAACTCGACAGTGCGCTCCTGCACGCGTTGCTCCAGGGAGGCGTTGGCCTCCTGCAAGGCGTTCTGCTGCGAGCGAATGACGCGCGCCATCTTTGAGAAGGATTCCGCCAGGTAAGCCGCTTCATCGCCGCTGGGTAATGCAGGCGTTTGCCCCAATACGTTTTCCTCCGGCTGTTGTCTCATGAACTGGCCCATGCGCTCGGCGATGTGCGCCAATGGACGGGTCACAGTCCATCGCGCGCCGACAGAGACAATGCCCAACACGAGCACACACATGACCAAGCCTCCGCCGAGGGTCATCGCCATGTCCTGCCGGCTTTCCGCGAGATACTGATCCATCGGGATGATGACTTCCAGGCCGCCCATCAGATCATAGAGGTGAAAATCATGTTTGGGACTCTGCGGATGGGCGTTGTGACAGCTGACGCACGAGGTCGACGTGGCGACATCGGCCATCAGGACCCGCATGACCGCTCGGCCTTCCATCGTATCCGCCCTCACGAACGGATCGCCGGGGCTATGGGCCAGCGCTGCAAATCCGTCGGTCTCGAACGAATCTCTTGGTCCCATCTCTTTGTTGATCGGCCAGGGACTGATCAGCCTGGTAATGTACCCGTCTCCTGAACGGGCGATCTGTTCGGACACCTCGCGCACGAAGGTCGCGGGTAATGGAAAGCGACCGTGCACGTCGCGATAGTCGGCTCCGAGCGAGCCTTTTAGCTCGCCCACGCGGGGCACGACCACAGCGCCGTAGTACTGCCGATCAGCCATCACTTGATGGGCAATGCTGTTGGCGCGGTCTCTGAGTTTTTCCTGCAGGCGCTCCGCATTCAACCGGTGCAGTGTCCAGGTGGCGACGAGCGACGCCACCGCAATGAGCGGGAGAGTGAGCACGAGCAGCTTGGTTCCGATCCGCCAATTGGGGAGCACAGGATCTCCTCGCGGAGGCACGGGTAACGGGCAGATGGCCGCCTTCAGTTCGGGTCAATAGTACTCGGTGGCCAAGCTGGAGTCATCACCCTTGTGAGGCTGATCTCCACCGCCGGCTTGTAAGAGGGAAAAAGGGACAGCTACGCTTTCGTCAAAGCTCCCTGGGCTATCAGAAAGGCCGGGCGCCGGAGGGCTGAGTTGCCACTGTCAGGATACTGACTGCTGAGACCAGCCAGGCTGCTCATTATAAGAACGAACAGCTCGCTCGGAAGGATCATTCGTAAGCGGGTGCTCGTTCCGGGTAATCGATTGCGAAGCAATGCGGGGTGAGTCGGGTGAGACTGTCCAATCGCGTTGAGAAACTCCTCTGGACTCTTATCGCCCTTCGAGCAATTGCGTGCCTCGCTTCTGTCGATTCTGGCCTTCCCCAACGACTATCTGGTGATTATGCTGTACCGCTGTCACTCATTGATGGAGGGAGGGACCATGAAATATATGCTGCTCATTTACGCTGACGAAAAGACTAAGCGGAGCGAGAAGGAACGGGAGGACTGTAAGAA
>JBKPKC010000391.1:0-2690 GCA_046765595.1 Nitrospirota bacterium | reverse complement strand
AGCTGGCTGGGATCGATCCGTCAGAGCAAACAGGCTTCTCCTGCTCACCAATCGGCACTGAAGAGCGATCGCGGGAATTGGCGAAAGGAGGCGAATCTGGCTATGTTGGAAATTCGCGATTGAGAATTTCTCGTTCGGCGTCCAGCCAGTCCTCCTCCGCATGACCGTCACGGCAACCCCGCTGGAGATACAACTCATAGGCTCGGAGATTGATGCGTGCGTGGAAATCGTCAAAGGCTTGTTTGCTGTGTCGCCGAGCCTCGGTCGTTCCTGACGACGAGGGATTCTGCGCGGCGACGATGATACTTCTTTTGTTCTTGTCCTTCCCCTTGGCTGCCGGTTCCTTCATACGCGCCTCCTTGTCCAAGTGATGGCAGGTCGGAATTGACGCCTTCACTATTACTATTGCAGAGTACTCGTGTCTCTAGCCGCACAGGGGGGAACCGGCACGAACGCGTGTCTATCGCCTTATCTCAGTGTGACTGCCCCCACTGTGTTCCTTATCTGTATTCGATCGTAATCTCGACGGAACGATCAGATTCCGGCCCTAACACTCCGGAGAGGCCGGTCATCCGGTCATCCTTAAATCGGTTCTGATCGCGATTCCCTTCTTTGCCATCTGGCTCGATAGTGGCTGCTGATGGTTCACAAAATTTCGGCCGGTGTGTGCTTATATGGTGATTGCCGGAGTGGCGCTGATGGGAATTTCACTGACGGCCCAGATCGTGCTGTCGCTGTATGCGATACGGTTGCGGAACGCGGCATCAAGCAACGAATGAATCCGGTGTCATCGAGCACGCGGATGCTCGTCATGCGGTGAAGCCTGTTTCATCACGACACTGATCACTGATAAACTATAGGACGATGCCAGCGCAAGTCCACTCACGGTTATGGACATGTTGAAGCGCGCAAATCAGGCCGGAGATGTTGCAGTAGAAGGGGTGTATGTTGCCCACTTCCTGTCGAATGCCGATCAGTACGGAGAGGGCATTGTGGTTGTGGAAGGGGGGAAAATCCATGGCGGCGACTTAGACCATGTGTACATTGGCAAATATGCTCTCGGTAATAACGAATTCTTGGCGACCTTGGATGTCTCGAATCACTCCGGGAGATTCTCGTCCGTGTTAGGGACATTAGCGCAGTATCGCCTGACGCTGAAAGGCAAAGTGAAACAACAGCAAGACATCACCTGCCACGGTACAGTCGTGGAACGTCCAGGCCTCGCTATTCAAATCAACCTACGCAAACTCAGTGCCCTAGCTCGTTGATCGCGACTAGCCCCCTAGGTCTTTGGTCCTCGACAGTGGTAGCCTCTGCGACGATTGCGAGACGGAGGGCGCTTCGTTAAAAGCCACTCTGACCAAAGACGATGGAGAAGTGGTTGGCAGTGTGAAGCTGCGCTCTGGGTGCGCGTACACCAGAAGATTCTACGCGAGCCTGCAAGATCAAGTGGCTTCACGTCGAACCGGCCCGCACGTTATGTTCTAGTGGACACCATTCCTAAGTGCCTGCCTCAACGGATAGCGGCCTAGAGCATTTCTTACCCGATCGGAATCAAGGCCCCATTGATTTGGCCGGCATCGTCTGATGCAAGAAACGCCAACGTTTGGGCAATGGATTCAGGTCGAGCCCATTTCGACGGATCGGCTTGGGGCATGGATTTCCTATTGGCAGGCGTGTCGATCGTGCTCGGCAACACCCCATTCACCGTGACACCCGAGCCGTCCAATTCTTTTGCCAGCGTGTGAATCAAGGCGACAAGGCCCGCCTTCGACACGATGTATGCGGCTGCACCTGGAAACGCTTCGAGAGCCGCACGTGCGGCCACGTGTACGATGCGTCCCCGTCGTCGTTCCAGCATGGAAGGCAACACGGCCTGCGAGAGCAGAAAGGCAGATGTGAGATTCATGGCCAGCATCCGTTGCCACAGCGATATGTCGCTCTCGACCACGCGGCCTGTGGCGAAGCCACCGACCAGATTGACCAGGGCATCCAGGCGGCCCGATGATTGGATCACTTCCTCCACAAGGCGCCGCACCTGCGTCGGATCGGTAAAGTCGGCCTTGAGTGCCGTGACGCCTGGCAGCTGAGGAGGATTGAGATCTCCCAGAATGACGGAGGCACCCGTCGACAGGAAGGTTGGAACAACGGTTTGTCCCAAGGCGCCGGCGCCGCCAGTGATGAGCACGACCTTCCCTTTCATCCCCGACCGTGTCCTTTCATGGGGGTCCCCCTCTGCCTGAGGCGCTGGGAGACGTGCGTTGGGGCTTATTGTTCGTATTTTCGACGACCCGAGCAGACCGCACCTGGGCGAAGTTCGGATCTTGTCCAACCTCGCGCAGCGCGCGTCGTTGGCGGAGCAGGTCCCAGCATTGCGCCGGTTTTTGTACCTGCGTCAATCTGTGTCGAGCCCGCTCCTCTACGGTTCCGCGCTGACCTGTTCAATAATCGATGTTCCTCATCCACGAGTTCTTGAATATGGGCGAGAACCGGTTTCTGCACGACGCACCTGCCAAAAATTATATGAGCGCTGACGAGGACAGCCTACTGTCAAAACTGACAGTAGGAACTTCATGGCGAAAGGTTGTACACGCTCACGAACCGCCATATGCGAATGCTCCCTCATCCATAGTAAAATTAGTAAAATTGACCTGCGTCGCTGTAATGTTCTGTAATGGAACGATCACCCC
>JBKPKC010000390.1:0-2641 GCA_046765595.1 Nitrospirota bacterium | reverse complement strand
GCTATAGTAGTTGTAGACTTCATTCGCTTCGTGCAGCAGCCACTTTTCCATCCAGCTCTCGGTCGGATCGATGATGGATTCGTACTGGGTGACATGTTGCTCTTCTATCGAGGCGATTTCTGCATAGAGCTGCCGCGCCACCGGATCGGCGAACCAAGGGCCGTAATGCATGTAATAGTCGTGCGTCTGATGCTCGCCGGCCAGAATCGTATACGCGTGCAACTTCGTCAGAGGGGCAGCCTTTCGCCTGTCGTAGTGCTCACGCAAGTCGTCAAGAGGATCACGGTGTTCATCTACGGTCGGTCGGCCGGGAACGATGTCGGTATATCCCTGCGTAATCGTATTGGCGTCGATGCCTTGCAGCCGGTCAAGAAGCGCCGCATAGCGGTACAAATGATCGAAATCTTCCAGCAAGCCGTAGCGCAGCACCTGGGCGATATACGGGTCAGGTTCGGCCTTCGCGAGCGCTGCCGTGACTTCGATGGCGACCTGTTCGTATCCGATCGTCGTTTCGAGCGGCGATTGGTCCGCAGGTAAGAGCCAATTGACGGTCGTCTGCTGATGTTGTTCTTTGCGGCGCACCCGGGCCAGATAGCCTTGAAGCTCCTTGTTCATGCGTGCGCAGGCATGACTGAACCGCAGACTTTCGGATTCAATGCCGTTCATCAGGATGACGCGCACACGCGTGAAGGCATCCACGTTCATTTTGCTGATCGGGGTCGGCACCAGGTCTTTCCAGCTGAAATGCTGCCGGTCGACCGGTGTTCCCTTATCGTGTAACAGATTGATCGCCATGAGGACTCCTTCGGTAAAAAGGTAACCATGTGAGAAACACCACGGTACGGCAGCGTCCTATGGCGCCGCGGTTTCCGGAAATCGAGCAATCGTCTTATGCCGTGAAGAAATGACGGGATCGGAATTCGTGTGTTCGTGGGATCTTAGCCGCTTGCCAGACGTGATTCGCCTGGTAGCGTCCCTCGTCGCGAAAGAAATTCCGCCAGGGTGCGCTTGGGCAATGGTGAACGGCGGGATCCCGTCAATCCCGGAGGCCGACGGGACCCCAAATAGCAGGTTCAGCGGGTGGGTGTCACGTCCGGCGTGGCGATTTCCAGCACATACCCCTGCTCATCCATCAGCAGAACGACGTCCTGGCCCGGTTTCAAGCGGTCGAGCTTATCCAGCGGAGGACGAAACGGTACTTCGCGCTCCTTCCCTTGCTCCGCAATCTTCAATCGGTCTTCCCCGCCCTTTCCCTTGAAGGTGGCGCGGACTTGCTCATGAGCGCCCTTGATCCTAGCTTTGTTGTTCTGTGCCGATTCATGCACAGCCTGCGCACTCGCGAGTTGCGCATCCACCAGCTTGCCACTCTCATCCGCCAGGAAGAACGCATCGACACCGACCGGAATGGCGCTCAGTTTTCCTTTGGCGCGATCCGTCACCATGAAGGTCTTGATGCCTTCGCTGGTTTCGACAACAGCCTTGTCAAGGCCGACCGTGAGCGGCGTCGTCAGTTTGCCGCGCACGACCTTGTGGTCCGCCCGTTCGTTCGGATGGTGGTAGTCCACGACCGCATTGTGGTCATTTAACGTGACGATAATCGGTTGACCCACTTCAAATGTTTGTCCTTTCACTCTGGCGGGACGAACGGGCACGTAGAGGGACTTCACGTTTCCAATATCGATTTCCATCTGATTGCCACGAATCGCCACGATCCGTCCGGTCACGAGACGATCCCCCGGCAGATTGGTGTCGGTCGCTTCGCTCACGACCTGATCCTTGTGTTCAACCGTACCGACGGTCGGTTTTTCCGCTGAGGCAGAGGTGTCTCCGACGGCAACAGCGGGTATGCCTTGCCATACCAACCACCCACCGAGCATCATGACTATCCACATCCCACGCATTTGCACACCCCCTTCTTGATTGACCAAGTGCTCCTCCATATACAAGCGAGCAAGTGTCGGGCCATTAACATAAAACGGCCCCGAACCGTTACAGACAAGCTCTCTTCTGTCAGACTATGGGCCGCTCAGAAGCCATGTTAGGGAGTCATGACGATCTTGATACAACCGTCCTCCTTGCGGTTGAAGGTCGCAAACCCCTGAGGCGCATCGGTGAGCTTCAAACGGTGCGTGACGACGAAGCTCGGGTCGATGTCGCCGTTGGTAATCCGTTTGAGCAGAGGGCGAAGGTACCGTTGCGCATGCGTTTGGCCAGTTTTAATCGTAAGGGCTTTGTTCATGACGGCACCCATCGGCATCTTGTCGATGAAGCCGCCGTACACACCCGGAATCGAAACGGTTCCACCGTTCCGACATGCCATGATCGCCTCCCGAAGAACGATCGGCCGGTCGGATTCCATCATCATGGCCTGCTTGAGGCGGTCGTAATATTGAAGTGGGCCGGGCATATGCGCCTCGAGGCCCACGGCATCCATACAGGAGTCCGGGCCGCGACCGCCCGTCTTCTGCATCAATACATCATAGACGTCGACCTCCTCATAGTTGAGGGTCTCGGCTCCGCCCTCGCCGGCCATGCGCAAGCGTTCCGGAAGACGGTCGATCGCCAGCACGCGTTCCGCGCCGAGTAGAAATGCGCTGCGGATGGCAAACTGCCCGACCGGGCCGCATCCCCAGATCGCGAC
>JBKPKC010000389.1:0-6485 GCA_046765595.1 Nitrospirota bacterium | reverse complement strand
CTGGGACACGGCTCGCGTGATCCGCCCCTCCGCCTTCACTTGGGCATAGTCACGCACCCGTTTGATCAACCGATTGACGATGCGCGGAGTGCCGCGTGCCCGACGGGCGATTTCCCCAGCGCCGGCCTCATCGATGGCAATGCCGAGCAAGCCGGCTGAGCGCATGACGATCACTTCCAAATCCACGGGAGAATAGAATTCCAGCCGATGGACGAGGCCGAACCGGTCCCGCAATGGCGACGTCAAGGCCCCGGCTTTCGTCGTCGCGCCGACGAGGGTGAACCGCGGCAAATCGAGCTTGACCGTCCGTGCTGAGGGACCTTGGCCGACGACGAGGTCCAATTGAAAGTCCTCCATCGCCGGATACAGCGCTTCCTCGACCGACGCCGGCAAGCGGTGAATCTCGTCGATAAACAGGACGTCATGCGCCTGCAAGTTTGTCAGAATCGCCGCAAGATCGCCCGCATGGGCGAGGACGAGTCCTGACGTCGAATAGAACGTGCCGCCCATCTCCCGGGCAATAATGTGGGCAATCGTAGTCTTGCCCAGGCCCGGAGGACCATAGAAAATCGCGTGGTCGAGCGGTTCTTTCCGTTGTTTCGCCGCCTCGATGCAGATGCGCAGCGAATCTTTCATGCGCGTTTGCCCGATATATTCATCGAGCGTCTGCGGGCGGAGCGCCTGCTCCATGCTGCGCTCGTCGTCGGTCAGCTGCGCATTCACCATTCGTTGGGACATGACAGTGCGACCTTCCTGAGCATGCGGCTCAGATGCTCACGGTTTCGGCGGCGGTGCATGTTTGGGCGGCGCCGGCAACGCCCCTTGGCCTGGCGGCGGCGTGCTGCCGCAGTCGGGCGGGCAGATTTTCCCGCCCTGAGTCGGATCCGGTAAATTAAGTTCCATTCGCTCCAATTGACATTGCGAAAGGCGTCCTCCGTCCTGATTTCCACACCGAGCCGGCACGGACGAACTCCCGATTTCTCGGTACCCTTCGGGGCAGGATCCGCAGACGGGCAGCATATTCGCACCGAGCGGCACGCATTGCACCAGCGTCGCATCCCCCTCCTTGCAATTCTCCGGTGATTGGGTGACGCCGGTGGTCGCATAGCCGTCCGGACATTTGCCACACGTTTTGCGGATGCTCTTCGGCTCCGTCGCCGCGCCGTCTTCCGCCGCCCACAGGACCGCAGACGGCCCATGCAAAACGGCCAACAGGGCGAAGACAGCGCAGCACACCTTCCAACGACCAGCCGGCTTGATGGCGAACATGCTCACCCCCTGGCCAGATTCTTCAAGCTTTCTCTGATCAATTCTTGGAGGGTCATGGGACCGGAACCGGACCGCTGCACAGCCTTCAACGCCTCTTTGGCATCCGAGGCCCGATAGCCCAGGTTCGTGAGCGCCGACAGGGCGTCATCGAAGGTGTCGTCCTTCGTCTTCGTGACAGTATCGGTGGCAGGCAACAGCGCCGGGTGGAGCTTGACCAGTTTGTCTTTGAGTTCCAGGACCAGCCGGCCGGCCGTCTTCTTCCCGATGCCTGGAACGGCCTCCAGCTTCTCCACGTCTGCCGATTGGATCGCCGACACGAGGTCCGAGACGGGCAGCGCGGATAAGATTCCTAAAGCGGATTTTGGTCCGATGCCCGAGACGCTCAGCAAGAGCCCAAACGCCTCCTTTTCTTGTGTCGTGCTGAACCCGAATAATTGGATGGCGTCTTCACGAACGTGGGTATGGATGCTCAGGGTTAGGGCGTCATCGACGTTGGGCAGGTTGTAGTACGTGCTGAGGGGGATAAAGACTTCGTATCCGACCCCGTGGACATCGAGGGCCAGATGGGTGGGCGCCTTGAAGGCCAATCGGCCTGTCAGAAGGGCGATCATGCGTCGATGGCGAAGACCTATCCGGCGGCCGTGGCCGCGACCTTTTCCATCACGTCGTCGGGAATGTCGAAATTCGCATGCACCTTCTGCACGTCGTCGTGCTCGTCGAGGATTTCCATGAGTTTCAGCATTTGCTCTGCGCCCTTTTCCTCGAGCTTGATCGTGTTCTGGGGAATGTAGGTGATTTCTGCCAGGCTGGCGTCGATTTTCGCATCAGCCAGCGCTTTTTTGACGGCGTCGAAATCCTGGGGATTCGTGATCACTTCGAACGTTTTGTCGCCCACTTTCACGTCTTCGGCGCCGGCATCAAGCGCCAGCGACAATAAGGTATCTTCATCGCTTTTGGACTTGTCGACCGTCAGCAACCCCTTTTTATGAAACTGCCAGGAGACCGCCCCCGCTTCCGCCATGTTTCCATGATTCTTCGTCAGCACGCTACGGATTTCGGCCACCGTGCGATTCCGGTTGTCGCTGGTAATTTCGATCAACAAGGCCGTTCCGCCAGGCCCATAGCCTTCGAGCGCGAATTCCTCATAGGTCACACCGGGCAACTCTCCGGTTCCTCGTTGAATCGCTTTTTTTAAGGTGTCGCCGGGCATGTTGGCTTCCTTGGCCTTGGCGATCGCCAGTCTCAACCGGGGATTACCGTCGGGGTCTCCGCCCATGCGTGCGGCGATCGTGACTTCTCGGATAATCCGGGTGAAGATTTTGCCCCGCTTCGCATCCTGCGCCCCTTTATGGCGCTTAATGGTCGCCCAGTGACTATGTCCGCCCATGGTCCAACTCCAATCAGCCGTGTGTCGACGGCCGGTCCTTCGGCGATCGTGATGGTGAAGTTGTAGACCTAACACAGCGTTCGGAAGGGTGTCAATTATAGGGAAATCAAGAGTCCCAAGGTTTATTCTGAATAGACCAACAGCTGCGCACCTATCAGAAGAATGAGGCTCACCCAGACCCATTCCCACCTCTCCCACCTCGTGCCGGCAAACGGTTCAGTCGAACCGACCCATGACGACACCAGTTTTGAAGAGCCCGCCGTCACGGCCATCGTTCCCATGATCGCGTGATGCATGGCAATTTTGTCTGCAGCAGGATGAAAGCCATGCGAATGGCCAAAGAGCATGAGCCCCCCGACAATGGCCATCAGCGGGAGGGGGGACGCCCACGCTTTGTGCCCGATGCGGCCCAGCCGACGAAACAGCTCGACACTTCCTACGCCCAAGGCGAGAAGGGCATAGATTTTATGCTGGAGAATCTCGTGGTCCCCACCCGCGAACGTCTTGACGAAACCCAGTGAGCCGATCGGCCAGGCTTCATGATCGCTCCATATCATCAGGAACAGGCCGGCGAACACTAAAGCCGACGGCAGAAGAAGCCTGGCCCATCTCAAAGTAGACAGCCTCAGCAGATGAGACAACTCGGCGAGCCCCATCACAATGACCAGGAACCCGGCGATGTGATGGTTGCGCTCTGAATAGGCAATGCCTTTCGTTGAACCTTCCCAAGCGTCGGCCGCCTCGGCGCGCTGATGCCCGTCATGAGCTCCGGCGTGTATGGCGTCGTGATGCAGTGGAGCAGCAGGTTCGGCCAAGCCAAGGGCAGCCGTCAACAGCACAAGCTGCGCGATGCAGCAACAAACCGTCATCGATCGAGCGTACGGGGACATAGGCCTCCGACGGGGTAGCAATGGAAAGGCCCATCCGGTCGGACCGGATGGGCCTTTCATTTCCGAAGCAAGCGGGTGTCTCACACTACATGAACTTCATGAATTTGTCCTTGGCATCATCCATGACTTGGGCCGTGATCGTCACAGCGCCGCGTTCCTTCGCGAGCCGCTCAATTTCCTTCCGGGCCATGGGACGGATGAAGTCGGGGATGTTGTCCAGACGCTGTTGGGCTTCTGGCGTCCAAGACATGCCGTTGGGCGAGTCATTCTTTGAGTCGTCCATCACCTGCAACGTGATCGTCTGATAGCCCTGTTTTCGCGCAAAGGCTTCGACACTGCTTTGCACCATCGGCTTGACGAACGCCGGCAGCCGGTCCAACTTCTCCTTCGCGTCGGGAGTCCACGTGAATTCTGGCTTCGCCGTTCCTCCGTTGGCTGGCTTGCCGCTGGAGGTCAGACCCATTTCGGCGACCATAGCCGAAAAGGGACACCCGCCGCCGGACTTTTCACCGGTCTTTCCGGCAGCCGGAGACGCCGACACCGGTTGTCCTCCCTGAATTTTTTCGTTTAAGTACGCGGCCATCTGTCCGGAACCGGCCTGCGCTTCCTCTTTCAGCGTGCCGCGGGTCATCTCAAACGGCTGGGCCTGGGTGCTCCGTCCTCCTAACTGCACACCAAGCGAACTGACCATCTGCGTCTCACCGGGGTTGGTGACCATCGAGAACTTGGCGCCGCAGGAGGGGCACCCGAAAAACACCCCCAGCGATCCTTCGCCGGGTTTTTCCACTTTCTCGAAGTTCATGTACGTTTCACAGTTGAGACACACGAATTTCATGGCAGCTCCTCTCCGCTCACAATTGTTCCGCCAGGACTCTCTTGTAGTCCAACAGGGTTCTGATCCGGCCTGCGATGTCTTGATACCGTTGAATGGTGGGATAGGTTTCATCCAACAGCGGTTCACCCTTGTCGAACGTGCGCGCCAGTGTGCGGTCGAATGGAATCCGGCCCAACAGGGGCAGGTCGAGCGCTTCGCACATGGCCTCGGTGTTGCCTTCGAATAACTCGTTGAGCTCACCGCAGGAGGGGCATCGGTACTCGCTCATGTTTTCGACGATCCCCAGCACTTTGATGCCCATGTCGCGGGCATAGGTGACGGATTTCTGCACGACGTCAGACGCGACCTCGGAAGGCGTCGTCACCACGATGGCGCCGGCTAAATCGGGGATAAAGCCGGCGATGACCGGCGGTTTATCGGCAGCCGCGCCCGGCGGGAGGTCGGCGAGCAGATAATCCAGCTCCCCCCAGACGACATCGGCCAAAAATTCCCGGATCACGTTCATTTCCATCAATCCGAGCCATACGGGGCTGACATCCATCGGTCCTTTCCAACGGACAGGCGAGGCGGCGCCCAGGAAAAAATCCATCGACGCGACCTTCACACCCAGCGGACCCACCGGAGGCAAGGCTCCGTCGGCGGTCATCGTCAACGACTGACCGTGGAGACCGAGCATCCGGGGGACGCATGGACCATTGAGATCAACGTCCAGCAGACCGACACGAGCCTGTTGGCGAGCCAGAGCCAGGGCGAGGTTGATGGTGGTCATGCTCTTCCCAACGCCGCCTTTGCCGCTCATCACGACTAGCTTGTGCTTGATGCCGGCCATGCGAGCCTGCACCTGCTTCATCTGTTCGGTAATCTGGGCGACAACCTTCGCGTCGTCCGTATAGCGGAGCCGACTGAGTATGGTTTTGAGATCTTTTTCCTGAGCCATCAACGCCACCGCAGGGTAAATGAAAGGTGGTACGGTAGCACAGCGGTTTTAAGCCCGTCAAACCTGCTCGGCCCCGATCATTGCCACTTAGATGGAGTATTGGAAGGTGGGCTTCGCACCGATCGCTTGGGCCAGCACGCCCCGGCGCTTCAACTCGTCAAGTATGCGCTTGGTCGCCGCATCGAAGTCGGCCGGACCCGAAAACACGATATCCGCATGCGGCTGGTTCTCTTCAGGAAGTTTGCTCATGTGGATCGAGATGACCGGTGTCGGATGAACCAGTGTTCTGATCGCCTGCGCGGCTTCGGCGTAAGCCATTCCGAACGGGTTTGTGGTCGACACGACGATGAGCCCCGTATCGGCCAGTAGTCGGGCGACCTCGCCATAGCGCCGTGCCATCTCCATGGTCTGCCCACGGTGGCCGTCCTCGAGGTCGGCGTCCAACCCTCGCCGGAGGTTCTCGCCGTCCAAAAGGTATGCGTGGCGGCCGTCCGCCACGAGCCTCGCCTCCAGTCTTTTGGCCAGAAACGACTTGCCGGTATGCCGCCCGCCGGCGATGAGCACGATGGCGGCTCGATGCCCATATTGCTGCGCTCTCTCTTCGATGCCGACTTCCCCCTTGACCCACGCAAAATCCCGGCGGCGCGCCTCTTCCCGCAACAACTCCTGATCGTCCCGGATCATTTCCGTTACGATGCCCCCGCCAGCGATATCGTATTCATCCACGAGCACGAACCGGCCAGTGGCTTCAAACGACGACGAGAGGTCGAATGCGATCGGCACCTTGGTTCGGAGTGTCAACTCCGCGACTTGGTTGCGGACGACCGTCTTGCTTCCCTGCTGCTGATTCAAATCCATCGTATCGATGATCCGATGGATTGCCGCCACTTCGCATTCCACCTCTTTCGTGGCGACGCGCAGGAGGTATATACGCCCCTCTTCCAACGGCCGTTTGCCGAGCCAGAACAAATTGGCTTTGAATGCCGTCGAGACGTGCGGCAACTGCTCCTGGTGAGTGGCAATCTCGCCCCGCTCGACGAAGATCTGTTCGTCAAGCGTAACGCCCACGGATTGTCCAGCGTCGGCCGACGTCAGGACCGGATCGATATTGAAGGCCTCAATCGTGCGGATGTTCGCCCGTTTATTAGAGGGTGAGAAGACGAGATG
>JBKPKC010000388.1:0-13010 GCA_046765595.1 Nitrospirota bacterium | reverse complement strand
ATGCGCGACCTCAATGAAGAAGAGCCGCTGGAAATCGAAGCAACGGCGAACAATCTCAACTATGTGAAGCTCGACGGGAATATCGGCTGCATGGTGAACGGCGCCGGACTCGCGATGGCCACGATGGACGTCATCAAGCTTGCGGGGAGCGAACCGGCTAACTTTCTCGACGTCGGCGGCGGTGCGACCAAGGAGACCGTGGCGGCCGGCTTCCGAATTCTTCTCAAGGATCCGAACGTCAAAGGCATCTTCATCAACATTTTCGGCGGCATCGTCCGGTGCGAGCGCATTGCCCACGGCGTCATCGAGGCGGCAAAGGAAGTGAAGATCACTGTGCCCTTGGTCGTGCGGTTGCAGGGCACGAATGCGCCGGAAGGGCGGAAGCTGCTGGCGGACTCCGGATTGAAGCTCGAGGTGGCCGACGATTTATGGGAAGCGGCGCAGAAGATAGTGAAACTGACGGGAAGGGCAGCGTGAGAAGGCTGGGCCTATACTGAGCGGCCCAAGCGTGCTTGCACCCAACCCGGAAAAAAGCGGGTCCTGTCGTCGATCATCGCTCGTCCTCGCACCCCGCCCGGTGTAGGGACCCCGCTGCGGGCGAGCGATTGATCGACGCCACCCGCAAAGACAACCGACGATTGGGGCTACGGGCTAAGGTGGTAGGGCCGCCTCATCGCGACATTCGTAGAAATGGATTTCCCTCTCAAGAGAGGGAAAGGGGAAAGGAAGAAAAGAGGTCAATCGTGAGCATTCTCGTCAATAAGAATACGCGGGTGGTGGTGCAGGGGATTACGGGCAAGGAAGGCTCGTTCCACGCGAGCCAATGCAAGGCCTATGGAACGAAGGTCGTCGCCGGCGTGACGCCCGGCAAGGCCGGGCAAGAGGTCGAAGGCATCCCGGTGTTCAATACGGTCGCAGACGCCGTCAAGAAGACGGAGTGTGACACCTCCTTAATCTTCGTGCCGCCGCCGTTTTGCGCCGACGCGATTCTCGAAGCCGCTGATGCCGGCATCAAGCTGGTGATCTGCATCACAGAAGGCATTCCGGTCAACGATATGGTCAAGGTCAAGCGCGCGCTCCGCGGGCGGGACGTCCGACTAATTGGCCCGAATTGTCCTGGGGTCATCACCGTCGACGAGGCCAAAATCGGCATCATGCCGGGATTCATCCACAAAAAGGGCATCGTGGGGGTCGTCTCCCGCAGCGGCACCCTCACGTACGAAGCCGTGCATCAACTCTCGACGCTGGGGTTGGGAGAAACCACCTGCGTCGGCATCGGCGGTGATCCGGTGAACGGCACAGGCTTTGTGGATGTGCTGCCATTGTTCGAGAAAGACCCCGAAACCCAGGCGATCGTGATGATCGGTGAAATCGGCGGCGATGCGGAGGAAAAAGCGGCGGAGTTCATCAAGAAGCAGGTCAAGAAGCCGGTCGTAAGCTTCATCGCCGGCATCACCGCGCCTCCCGGGCGTCGCATGGGCCATGCCGGCGCCATCATTTCCGGCGGCAAAGGCACGGCGAACGAAAAGATGAAGGCGCTGGAAGCTGCGGGTGTCCGCGTGGTGAAGAACCCGGCTGAGATCGGCACTGCCGTCAAAAAAGCGTTAGGGCGGTAGTTCTTTGTGAAAGACGTGTAAAACCGGCGTACGGGTCTGGTCTTTCGCGTCTATTTCCTTCCCCCTGCCTCAGGATCGTGATACTCTCTGAGCCGCTCTCCTCATGGTCCTTCCGATGGGATCAATATCTCCGGTAGCCAAGACCCACAAGGAGTCTGTTGCGAGTTTTCCTGGTCCACGTCCGCGACCCGCAGTTTTACGCGCTTCCCGCAAAAACACGCGCTAAAAACGGCAATATCCGCGTGATGGGTTTCCCACCCATCGGAATCATGTCGCTGTCTGCCGTGGTGAAGGCAGCCGGACACGAATGTGTCATATTTGACCAGGCGAATCCGGAGACGCCCAACAACGTCATTGTCGAGGAAATCAAGAAGCAGAAACCGGCGCTCGTGGGCCTCAGTTTCCTCAGTACAACCAGCTACCCCTATGCCAAGATTCTCGCCCGACAGATTCGGGCGGTCGATTCCGCGGTACGGCTGGCTTTCGGAGGCGTATTCGCCACGTTGAATGCCGGACTGGTCAAGCTACAATGTCCGGAGGTGGACTTCGTGTGTCGCGGCGACGGCGAGCAGCTGTTGCTCGATCTGCTCGCTCAGATAGAGAGCCCTGAAGGTGTTGCCGGTCTCACGTGGATGAAAGACGGGAAGGTCGTCAGCAATCCCGGTCGTCCGATGGAACGGCACCTGGATCAATGGCCGTTTCCTGACCGTGAGAGTCTCCGCCTTGATTTCGTCGAATCCATGCCCCTCGATGTCCCCGCCGTGCTCTCGATGGACCGGTTCACCACGATGCAGACGTCGCGTGGCTGTCCGTGGCCCTGCGTCTTTTGCGACATTCCAATCTTTAATGAAGGCAAATGGCGCGCGCGCAGCGCTGCGCATGTCGTGGCCGAGCTCAAGCATCTCGAAGCGCACGGCTATGGATCGGTGTACTTCGTCGACGACCACTTTCTCCTCCAGCCCAAACGCATCGAAGCGATTTGCAACGGCGTGCAGCAGGAACAGCTGAGCATTCAATGGGGGATCGAAGGGCGGGTGGACTCGGTTGCCCAGCATCTCTTTCCAGCCATGGCCAAGGCCAACTGCCGAACCATCATGTTCGGGATCGAAAGCGGTAGCCAAAAGATTCTGGACCGGCTCAAGAAAGAGCAAACCTTGGAAGAGGTCCGCCGTGCTGTGACCAATGCCAAAAAGGCCGGCATCGAAATCGTTCACGGGTTCTTTACGGTCGGCAATCCGGATGAGACGGTGCAAGACATGGAGTCGACGTTTGATTTTGCGGCCAAGTTGCCGCTCGATACGTTCGGCTTCAATCGTCTCTGTGTGTATCGCGGCACGCCGCTTTGGCAAGAATATATCAAACGAGGACTCGTCGACGATGCGGGCGACTGGTATAAATACTTCAAGTGTTCAGCGATTGACCCCACCTGTCTGTCCGGCGAAGTGATCAACCGGGTTCGACAGCAGGGATTGAAGAGGCTATTTCTCCACAAAATATTCCACTACCCCCTGCAGACCTACCGCCTTCTACGGCGGTTTCTGCGTTTCATGCCTGCCAAGGACGTTCTGTACCTCATCATCAAGCCGTTCCTTGGGCAAAAGAAAGGCGCCACGAAAGCCGAAGTGCTCTCCCGTGCCGTAGAACATGCGGAAATGAAAGACAGCGCGGCTCAACTCACCCAACTGAGCGACGAACGGCTGTTCGAGGTGCTTGAAACGTCCCGGCAGGAGCGGTTGAGTCTTCAGAGCGACCCGGAACCCCGCAGAGAACTTCCGATGGTTCCAGCCCGATGATCCATTACTGCGCGTTTCTCTCCGCATAACTCCAGCAACCTATCTGCCCAGACCCAGGGTGAGCCTTCGTCTTCGTGTTTGCAGTAGACGAAGCAGCTGTTGCCCTCGCCGACCATCTCCCGGAACCTGTCGGCCCACTGTTCGAGATGCCCTTCGTCATAGGCGCTTCGCCGCAACCGCACGTACCAAAAGTCGGCCGTGTTACGGCATTCGGCGGGACGTTCATCGGTATCCGCCGCCACCCATGACACGTTGAACCGTCGCAGCAGCGATTCGATGGCCTCGTCATACCAGGAATCGTGACGAAACTCGACGGCCCACCGAGGGCCGGCCGGCAGGTGCTCGAAGAAGGCTGCGAGCCTGTCGTCGTCGCGTTTCATGTTCGGTGGCAACTGGAGGAGGAGCGGACCAAGACGATTCGCGGATGCCAGCGGTTGTAACCGGTCCAGGATGACTCGGACGAAGTCATAGCACTCAGGCTTGAGGCGCAGCATGTGGGTAATTTGCCGATGGATCTTTGGAGCAAAGAAAAAGTGAGGCGGGGTGGACACAAGCCAGTCGGCCACGGCTTTCTCTGAAGGCAGGCGGTACCACAAGCCGTCCAGCTCGACCGTGTCGAAACGCGTCGCGTAGTACCCGAGAAAGCCGGCTGGCTTGAGCGCCGGCGGGTAGAATCTGTCTTCTCCCTGCCATGGTTTGTACGAATAGCCTGAGAGCCCGATGTGCGCCTGTGCCATAGTCAGACCCATGCGCAGGCCATTCTATCGGCCTCTCAGGCCGGACGCTTACAAGGCAATCCCCCAGAGACGCTGGGCGAACACCCCAATCCCATACGTCACGCCGACGGCGATTGCGATGATCGCGAGGTTGAGGACGATCCGCCGGGTGACGTCCATCCCGGACAGGAACGAGAGAATGGCGGAGACGACGATGACCATGAGACCGGCGGTGAGTACGGAAAAGAGGGCGTTCGTCGCTCCGAAGACGACCGGCAGGACGGGAACGAGGGCGCCGGCGATATAGGCCGAAGCGACGACTATCGCCGATCGGATGGGCGATTCTTCCATCGGCGAGACATCGGAGGGTTTTCCCAGAAAAGTGTTCCTGGCAATCTCCGTCGTTTTGACTTCCTTCTCGCTGTTCAGCGCAAGGAAGGCCCCGGCGCCCATTGAAAGCGCACCGGCGACTGCGGTCGTCGATGCTGCGATCAACACCATGGACGCTTCGCCGAAGGCGCCGAAGAAGCCGCTGACGGCGCCAAGGATCTCCACGAGGCCGTCGTTGAGCCCCAAAAAGATGTTGCGGATCTTCTCAGCGTTGATCTTGCGTTCGGTCAGTGCCGTGACGAGCACGTCCTCGTGCTTGAATTCATCCATGAGGATACCTTGCAAGGCCTCGCCCAGCGGTTGACCCTGGTACTCCCGCCACAGCGCGAGGTACTTGCGAACGCCGTGGACTTCGATCGCTTCCAGCACCAAATGGACCGCCGTCGAGCCGAACAACTTACAGGTACCCATGAGGAGCCACAGCTTGATCTTGCGTCCCGGATTGAGCTCTTCGAGGGAAAGGTTGAAAAAGCGCTTCCAAAACGCCAGGTGCGCCGTTTCGACGGAGATCAGTTCATCGAGCGTCGGATGGACTTCAGGAGCGGTGACGTGCCGCAGCGCCGTGTAGAGAGACAAGTCGAACAGTTCATCGAGGACGAGGGTCCTGGCGAGACGCGGATCTGAGAGCGTGGGATGACCAGCGAGAGGCCGGGATGCGGGCACACACCACCTCTGCGGCAAGGGAGCGAAATGCCTGGGGACCTGGCCGTCAGCTCATCAACAAATAGGCGCCCAGACCGATGGCGGCAAGCACAGCGACGCTGAGCATCGCCTTTTCGTGCCCGCACATGCCGGTTTGCGCTTTGCAGGCGGCCAGGGAACACATGACCGACATCGTGTGTGTTCTCCTTCCTGAAGGCAAAACGATACGCCGGTTAGGCCATCTAGTCAATCCTGGCGCGGCCAAGCCGTGTTGCCGTCGCAAGACCGGTCCGGGACGCCGGGCTGTCAGTCGGCTGCTATACTTTCATACAGCAACCACCTTGGTACCTCGATACTGCCATGGCCAAGCAACGCCAACTCTTTCGTCTGCCAATTGACCGAACCGGCATGGTCCGGCGCGGAGAACGGACCTTCCCCTGTAAGGTCGTCGATCTGACGGAAAAAGGCGTTCGCCTGCAGCTCGACGGCGCATTCTGCGTCGGCGACGAGCTGCATCTGGAATTCGCGCTGACGGACCCCGAAACGCTCGGATGCATGATCCACGTCACACATATCCGGCCGCCGTATATAGGGGCAGAGATCGTCCGGATGGCTTCCAAGGACCAAGAGCGTCTCTCCGGCTTTATCGAGGAGCTGAACGCGTTGAACATGACTGGATTCTGAGCCATGCTCACATCCCAGGAAACAGCCGATAGCCTGCCCAAGCATACGACGGCCGTCGTCCCTCTCGCCTGCCTGATCGGGGTCGTCCTTCTGTTAAGCTCCGTGACGCCGGTGATCAAGTACGTCTTTCAGCACAGCCACGTGCAGCCGATCGGATTGGCGTCGTTTCGAGTCATGATCGGGTTTCTGTTGCTGCTGTCCATGACGTGGCTTTTGGACCGGCGCGGGCTTCTGTCTTTGTCACTCCGTGACCTGCTGAAGTTGGGATCGATCGGATTTCTTGGCGTATTCTCGTATGTGATTGCGGCCTGGGGCCTCATGCATACCAGCGTCGTGCACTACGCGTTGATTTATGGGTTACTGCCTTCAATCACGGCGGGTTTTAGCGTGGTGTTCGGACATGATCGGATCAGTGTGCCGAAAGGCACCGGCATTCTCTTGTCCCTGGCCGGCTGCGTCGTGGCGCTGATTCTTGCCGCTCCTCAGCAAGACGCGGCACTCCAGTTCGGCGATTGGTTCGTGCTGCTGTTCACCGTGATGATGTCGGCGCATATCGTGTGCAGCTCCAGCATCGTGAAACGTTTTGGGGTCATGGTCTCGAACACAGTCATGTTCGGCAGCAGTTCCATGCTGTTGTCGTTCGGGTCGATGTCCTGGCCGAATGCCGGGCAGGACGATTCGTCGCCGCTCATTATGGCCTCCGTGTTCTACATCGGATGCGCGACGGCGGCCGTCTTTCTTCTTCGTTCCCGTTCCTTGCAGTCGCTATCGCCGGCGACAGTCGCGACCTACCATAATCTCATCCCCGTCTGTACGGTGGTGCTGGCGTTTCTGTGCCTGGATGAACCGCTCGGAGTCGGCACGATTCTGGGAGGTCTCATGGTGCTTGTCGGCGCGGAAGTCGTCCGGCGACCGCAGCTGTTGACACTGACAGCGCTCTATTGGACGAAATCCTCTGCCTTGCCCGACCCTCGACAGCCGTAGGGAGCCGTGAACGTGCAGCCCAGCACGCGTCTGCCCCACATCGGCCTCAAGTCAACCGAGCGGGTCTCCTTGCGGCTGCCCAGATCTTTTCGCCATGGTTAAGGTCGCCCACTAACCGTCAATGGTTTGTCTCGTTTCGTCCAGGTGCTTTTGGAGGTAGGCCATAAAGGGCGTACCGCCGGTCCCGACGGCCGTGGGGTTGCTCTCGTGGGACTGATGCTGGCGGTGGATGTAGCTGTCGGCGTAGCCGATATGGATCTCACGGAATTGCGCAAGCAGATCGACACAGACGCTATAGGCGGTCCATACGTCCGGGCTCTGGGCTTTTCGCGCCCGAACATAGGCGGCGAGCAACGGCCGGCCGCAATCATCCATGGCCTGCTCCAGGTTGTGGAGAAAGGCACGATGCCGAGGCGGCATATAGTCCCGCATTTCCTGGAGGTAGACAGTCAAGGGATCGGGAGCGTGGGCAATGCCCAGACCGGCGTCCAGACAGGGCACGATGGAGCTTTGGGCGCCCGTTTCTCCGCGAAACAGCTGCGGCTGTCCCGCATAGGTCGAGACGCCGTGATAGGTGAGGCCATTGGGTAGGGCGGGGCTGTTCTTCCAGCCATGAATGTAGGGACGCACCCGCGTGTAGTAGACGTAGGGGTCGCAGCGCTCCTTCATGCGAAGTAAGGTGTCCCGCATCTCGGTCTGCGCCGAAGCCAGCGCGTGCAGGCCGGCCAGGACATCCGATTCACGATCCAGCGCGGCGCCTTTCATGGCCTGGACGAGGCCGGCGAGTCCGGCTCCGGCCTGGCGCTCAATCTGCACATGCACGACGACGAACCATTCCTCATCAAGACCGCCGAGGAAGTTCTGCAACAACACAATGTTGTCAAGGGCAACCGGCTTCGAGGGGTCAAGCCGACGCCAGTTGTCGAGGGCATAGGAGGCATACGAGAGTACCGGCGGCCGGCCGAGCCGCTGCGAGATCTCATGCCAGGGCTGGGCCAGTTGCTGAGGGAGTGAATCGGACGGGTGGTCCGGCGATTCCCAGACGTAGGCGTGACCGGCAAACGAGAGGATTCGCATGGCGGCCCGATAGTCCTGTTCCTGCCATGACGATGGAATCGAAGGCAGCAGCGCTGGTTGTCTGTTGATGAAGGGTCTGACCATCCTGGCGCTCAAGAGCTTCGGCAACTCATGGCCGAGCTCGTTCAGTGATAGACAATCGGGAACCTGTTCACGTGGATCGGGTGGAAGAAAACCGTGGTCGGAAGAAACGTCAAAATCGGATACAGACGGGGGCAGGACGGTCGATCTCATCAGAGGCTCCGGTCAAGAGATGCGACGCTGACCCACTCTAACACACTTCATGACCGGCGAATGGAACCAGGGATAGTCAGCGGCAGATCGGAGGCGGGCTGTTGCCAAAGACCTGCTTGAGATTGGTCCATCGTTCGAACTCTGATGCGGAAAGATCTCGGGCACCTATGCTGCTCGACTTGGTGGAGAGTTTCACCCATTCCTCGTACATCGCGCACTCTTCAGGCGATGCAGCCGGAAGCTTGGAAGATTGACCGTCCTTCACGCTCTTGGCGGAGTCTCCGCTCGCGACGGAGGACTTGGAATTGAATTCCGGCGCTTCGGGAATCGTGCTGAAGCCTTCTTTGCCGGATTCTTGAAGTGGTGTACAACCCGGCCGCGGTGCGTCGGTGTACACATCGCCGGGGCACACGTACATCGCGGCGGCTATCAAAATGATGTCCAGCATACGGGGCCTCCCTGATTAGAGCTGCTGAGGCCACCCTAGCATGGGTTGGCTCATCCGGAAAGCAAATCAGCAGGTTTGACCAGGGGCGGTGAAGAGTGATTGCCATGCTGCCCAACATCCAGTCGTCCAAGCTGGGGTCTTTGAGGCAGCTGTTGCAAGCTCCAAGAGGCTTTAGGTATGTCTGGCGAAAGCATCCATTAAAAACAGCAAGAGCAAATAGCATTGCACCAAGCCATGGGAAACGTTTTCCTGTTATAGGGAGCACGCACCGCTTTGCCTCGGTGATTTGCGGAGGCCCGAGTCACGACGCTCACCGCATCACTTCTCACGTGGAATGAGGGGGGAGATTCTTGGAGCAAGCATCAGAGCGGCGGTGGGCCACCGCTCTTGCTAAGCCGAAGCGCCCCGTGAGGGTGGCAAGATGTTTGAAGTTACGTCCCCATCTCCCAACTCGCCAAATATTTCTTTTGTTCCCCCGTCAATGTATCGATCGCCACGCCCATGCCGGCCAGCTTGAGCCGCGCAATTTCTTTGTCGATCGCCGGCGGAACGGGGTAGACCTTCTTCTCGAGTTGCTTGTAATTTTTGACGATGTACTCCGCGCCGAGCGCCTGGTTGGCGAAGCTCATGTCCATCACGCTTGAGGGATGGCCTTCCGCCGTGGCCAGATTGACGAGCCGGCCTTCGCCCAACAGGCTCACGCGGTGCCCGTTTTTCCGAAGCGTAAATTCTTCGACGCCGGTCCGCACGATGCGGCGCTTTTTCGCCTGCTTCTCCAGGGCGGGAATATCGAGCTCGACGTTGAAGTGCCCGCTGTTGCAGACGATGGCGCCGTCCTTCATCACGGCGAAGTGTTCCCCTCTGATCACATGAATGTTGCCGGTGACGGTCACGAAGAAGTCGCCGATCGGTGCCGCTTGCTCCATCGGCATGACCCGGAAGCCGTCCATGACGGCCTCGAGACCCTTTAACGGGTCGATCTCGGTCACGATGACATCCGCGCCCATGCCCTTGGCCCGCATCGCGATCCCGCGGCCGCACCACCCGTAACCGACGACGACCACCACTGAGCCGCAGATGAGCCGGTTCGTCGCGCGAACGATCCCATCCATCGTCGACTGTCCCGTGCCGTAGCGGTTGTCGAACATGTGCTTGGTGTCCGCGTCGTTGACGGAGATGACCGGAAACCGCAATACCTTCTTCTCCGCCATACTCCTCAACCGAATGACGCCGGTCGTGGTCTCTTCTGTGCCGCCGATGACGTTTTTGAGCAGCTCTTTCCGCTTCGAGTGCAAATGCGAGACGACATCGGCTCCGTCATCCATGGAGACATGAGGGCGATGGGCGATCGCAGATTCGATGTGCCGGTAATAGGTCGCGTTGTCTTCGCCTTTGATGGCAAAGGTCGGAATCCCTTCATGCTGCACGAGCGCCGCCGCGACGTCGTCCTGAGTGCTGAGCGGGTTCGATGCGCAGAGCCGAACGTCGGCGCCGCCGGCCTTTAAGGTAATCGCGAGATTGGCGGTCTCCGTCGTCACGTGCAAGCAGGCTGTGACCCGCACGCCCTTGAGCGGCTGTTGCCGTTTGAACCGGTTTCGAATCAGTCGCAGCACCGGCATGGTCGCTTCCGCCCATTCAATTTTGAGTTTGCCCTGATCGGCTAGCTTGATATCCCTTACGTCGTAATCCACGAAATCCTCCCGTGCAATGATCAATGCGAGCAAGACGCCGAGCCGGCAAGTTTTCAGAAAAAAGGGGACGGGCTCGGTCCGTCCCCTCTCTTCATCCCGTCAGCTGTCGGAATCGTTAGATGCCTGCTTCTTTCCGTAGGATTTTCGCTTTGTCGACCTTCTCCCAGGTAAACTCGGGTTCATTGCGGCCAAAATGCCCGTAGGCCGCCGTCTTCCTGAAAATCGGCCGGCGCAGCTTGAGGTGCTCGATGATGCCCCGCGGCGTCATCGGGAAGTGCTTGCGCACGAGCTTGTCGAGATTGTCGACGGACACCTTCTCGGTATTTTTCGTGTCCACGAGCACGGAGACGGGATCGGCCACGCCGATCGCGTATGCCAGCTGCACTTCACATTTGTCGGCCAGTCCGGCCGCGACGATGTTCTTCGCGATATAGCGGGCCATATAAGAGGCGGAACGGTCGACCTTTGTGGGATCCTTACCCGAAAACGCCCCGCCGCCATGGCTGCCGTGGCCTCCGTAGGTGTCGACGATGATCTTGCGGCCGGTGAGACCCGTATCGCCCATTGGCCCGCCGACCACAAATCGACCGGTTGGATTAATGTGGTGTTTCACACTGGTCGGGTCATACAGCCCCTTGGGCATCACCGGCTTGATGACCTTTTCCATGATACTGCGTTCGATTTGTTTGTTGGTCACGTCGGGACTATGCTGGGTGGAAACGACGATCGTATCGATGCGGATCGGCTTGCCGTTGCGGTATTCGACGGTCACCTGTGACTTGCCGTCTGGACGGACCCACGGCAGGATGTTTTTCTTGCGGACTTCGGCGAGGCGGCGCGTCAAGCGGTGCGCGAGCACGATCGGCATGGGCATGAGCTCAGCCGTCTCATTGGTGGCATAGCCGAACATCAGGCCTTGATCGCCGGCGCCGCCGGAATCCACGCCCATGGCAATGTCGCCCGATTGCTGATGGATGGAGGTCAAGACGGAGCACGTATGGAAATCAAATCCCCATGAGGCGTCGCAATAGCCGACATCCTTGATGACGTCCCGAATGATGTCGGGAATCTCAACATAGGCTTTGGTGGAAATTTCGCCGGCGACGAATGCGATGCCCGTGGTCAGGATCGTCTCGCAGGCCACGCGGCTGTATTTGTCCTGAGCAATGATGGCGTCCAGGATGCCGTCTGAAATCTGATCGGCGATTTTATCCGGATGCCCCTCGGTGACGGATTCGGACGTGAACAGGTAGTTGTTTCTCATGGGCACTCCTCAAAAAAAGGTCAGCGGGCGACAAGTATGCTCGATCTCAGATAGGGGGTATGGGCCCTGTGTGAGAAGGAAGCCTCGATGCGGAAACCGGGGGTGATCATATGCGATAGTCGCCTGATTTGTCTATTAGTTCTATAGGAGGGGCCCACGCTCCCGCCCACGCCTCCATTGCTTGACAGTCCTTTTCGAGCACTTGTAAGATGCGTTGCTTTCGAGGAATTCCTCCCGATCTGCGGCTAGGACACACGTACTGTCCGATTTAAGGAACCGCCTTCCAGCACGACCCTCCCTCGCCCAATCTGCCGTCTTTCGGGGCCATCAGGGTGTATGTCTGGGAGGAACGGGAAGCACCACACGAATGAACGGCGGACCGGACACACTCACAGAGCAGGATACTCCCCGCAGCCCCGCCCCCGGCGTCGGATGGGAGGAGTTTTCGCGCGAGCTCGTCGAATTCTTCGCCTCGATCAAGCTGGCCATGTTTCTGTTTCTGTTTATCGCGATCACCGCGACGATCGGAACGGTCATCCAGCAGGGCGAGCGGCCTGAAACTTATATTCAAGAGTACGGGGAAGACGCCTATCGGTGGTTTCTCCGACTGGGCTTCACCGACGTCTATCACACGTGGTGGTTCACCAGCCTTCTCGGTCTCCTGTGCGTCAATTCGCTGACCTGTTTTTACAAGCGGTTCCCGGCCGTGTGGCGGTCGATGAAGCAGGACAAGGTCAGTGTGTCGCTCCCCTTCATCAAAGGCATGAAACAGCAGGCCGAAGTCCTGGTCCCCGGCACCAAGGAATCGGTCGCTCAGCAGTTAGCGCAGCACTATGTCGCGAAGGGCTACCGGGTGCTGGCCAAGAACGAAGGCGGCGAAGTGACGCTCTATGCCACCAAGGGCGTCATGGGCAGGGTAGGCGCCCACATGGCGCACCTGAGCGCGACGGTCATCGTCCTGGGTGGCTTACTTGGCAGCTATTATGGATTCCAGGAGTTCGGCGTGTGTCTGGAAGGGCAGACCTACCACATTCCGCGCGGAAACTTCGATTTGAAGGTCGACAAGTTCTGGATCGACTATCACGAAAACGGGGCGGTCAAGAGCTACAACAGCACGCTGACGGTCCTTGAGGGCGGCGAATCCAAGATGACCAAAACGATTACGGTCAACGATCCGCTGGTCTACAAGGGCATTTGGTTTTATCAATCCAGCTACGGCGACGCCTGGGATCAGATCGAAGTCGCCCGCATCAACATCAAGGACAAGGACACCGAAAAGATCGTCAAAACGATCGATCTCGAATGGCAGAAAGAGCAAACGCTCTCGGATTTAAATCTGAAATTGGCGATCACCGATTTCGTCGCAGATTTCGCCTTCAATTCGACGGAAAAAAAGGTCTATTCAAAGACGATCGAGCACGCCAACCCTGCGATCAAGTTGACCGTCAACGAGCGCAGCACCGTGCAGGCC
>JBKPKC010000387.1:0-5910 GCA_046765595.1 Nitrospirota bacterium | reverse complement strand
GCGCGTGATCACGTCTCCGGGCTTGATGCCGGCTGCGGCCGCCGGATCTTTTTCAAAGACCTCGTTGACCAGCACGCCTTCCTGCTCGCTGACGCCGAATTTTCTCGCGAGCTCGGGCGTCATCGGCTGAATGCCGACGCCGAGCCAGCCCCGCACCACCCGGCCTTGCGCGACCAATTGTTGCAGCACCTGTTTCGCCATATTCGAAGGAATGGCGAAGCCGATGCCTTGCGCAAAGTTGATGATGGCCGTATTGATGCCGATGACTTCGCCGCGCAGATTGAAGAGCGGCCCGCCGGAGTTTCCGGGATTGATCGACGCATCCGTTTGAATGAAATTTTCGTAGCGGGACAAATTCACATTTTCGCGTCCGATGCCGCTGACCACGCCCAGGGTCACAGTCCGTTCCAAGCCGAAGGGATTGCCGACGGCGAGCACCCATTGGCCCACGCGCACGCCGCTCGAATCGCCGAAGCTGGCGTGCGGCAGCGGATGATCGGTCGTCACTTTCAGGACAGCCAGATCCGTATCCGGATCCTTGCCGACGACCTGGGCGATCACCTTCGACTTATCGGAGAGCCGGACCTCGATTTCGCTGGCGTCGCCGACGACATGGTTGTTGGTGATGATGTGGCCCTCCGCCGTGATGATGACGCCGGCGCCAGAGCCTGGCGTGTTCGGCATTCGTTCCTGCGGAAAGTCGCGGCTTTTTCCGCCCACCGTGACCGGGAACAGGCTCACCACCGAGGGTTTGGCGGCTTCCGCCAACTCGGTGATCACGGTTTGCATTTCTTCCAAGAGTCGCAAGCCGTTGGACGTGTTGGGCGGCAGGCCAGCCGGTTCGGCGCTTTCGGCGACCGCGCACGCGGGAACGGCCATGGTCGCCCCTAGAAGGAGTACTCCGATGAATCCCGGCAGCGCGCGCATGAATGTAGTGTACCTCAGGCGGTCCCGAAAGCCTATAAGGAGGAACGCCGGGGGCGCGTCGCGTGGAGCACCGGCTCAGATTTTCCCCATCGAAGCGGCGGCAAACCAACCGGCGATCTGATCGAGATCGGAGCGAAGGCCGATGGCGATCACGATGTCCTCCACTTTGAAGACAAAGCCGTCGGCCGGCGAGATGAGAAAGGGACCACGGAACACCGTCACGAGGCGGACGGAAGCCGGCCAGGCCAGGTCGGAGACCTGCTTGCCGACCGCCTTGGAACCGCGCGACACCGGGAGCCGTTCCAGGGCGGCCGCGCGCAGACTGAGGTCTCGCTGGAGGCTGAGCAGATCGCCTTGGATCGCTTCCAGTTTCAGGGCCCGGATTTGAGCATCGACCTGCACGAGGGTCTGTTTGAGGCGGTACACGCGATCAGTGGCCTGGGTCAACGTGCGTTCGAAGTCGCCGGGCGACAGCCCGGGTCGTCCGAAGGCATTGCGCGAAAAGGCCGCCGCCAGTTGCTGTCCAAGCTCACCTTGGACCGTGTCAATCTGGGTCAACAAACTGGCGGCCTGGCCATGGAGTCGCAGCACATGCACTTTGCGGTTGACGCGCTCGGCCACGGCCACGACGGATTCGTAGACAGCGCTGCCGGTGAGCGACAGTTCTCGTTGGAGTCGGCCCAAGAATTCAAAAGACATCGCGTCAGAGCTAGTGTCTGATAAGGGATATTATGTAAACTTACAAATTCCCTTGAGATGCGAGCGTGCCGACTTCATTCAACCGATGCGGCCTGAGCATGGCCCTTCCCCGCTCCATTCGCGTGAAGGGTATAGCTGCCAGAAAGATTCGCGGCATGCGCGCTTCTACGCCGAATGGCCTGTCGGGTCAAGAGCACGACTTAGCCGCACCACATACTTCTACCTGGCCGAGTGTTACAACCAAAGCGCTGGATCGTGTTGACAGATCCTATGAGCCAGGCATACACAGAAGCCTATGCCCATCCATACCTTAGCCGGCAAACCGGCGCCTGCCTCGGTCCTTGTCGATCTCGCGCAGCTGCGCGACGCGTATTATCGGGATGTTCCTGATCCCTCCGTGCCCGCGCAGCGTGTGGCCTTTGGCACTTCAGGGCATCGGGGCTCATCCTTCAAGCGATCCTTTAATATTGGTCATATTGCGGCTATCGTCCAAGCCATCTGCGAGTATCGAACGAGCCAGGGCACCTCCGGTCCATTGTTTCTCGGCATGGATACCCATGCCTTGTCCCGGCCCGCGTTCGAGACGACGCTCGAAGTCTTGGCTGCGAACAGCGTCGAAGTCATGGTTGATCGGGACGACGGCTATACGCCGACGCCGGTCATCTCGCACGCCATTCTGACGTACAATGGCGGCCGCTCAGCCGGCCGTGCTGACGGCATCGTGATCACCCCCTCCCACAATCCGCCCGAGGACGGCGGCATCAAATACAACCCGCCGCAGGGCGGCCCTGCCGATACGCAGGTCACCAAGTGGATCGAAGACCGCGCCAATGCGCTTCTGGCGGCCAAACTGGAGGGTGTTCGACGCGTCTCCACTTCCGAAGCCCTGCGATCCCCTTCTGTCCACAAGCATGATTATGTCGGCACGTACGTCTCGGATCTCGAGCAGATCATCGACTTTGAGCCGATGCGCATCGCCAAATTGAAACTTGGTATCGACCCGTTGGGCGGATCGGGCGTTGCCTACTGGACTCCGATCGCCGAGCGCTACGGCCTCAATCTTGAGATCGTCAATCCGGTCGTGGATGCCACATTCCGCTTTATGCCGCTCGATTGGGACGGGAAAATCCGTATGGATTGTTCGTCCCCCTATGCGATGGCCAATCTGATTGCGCTCAAAGATCGCTTCGATGTGGCCTTCGGCAACGACGCCGATAACGACCGGCATGGCATCGTGACCCGCTCGGCCGGCCTCATGAACCCGAACCACTATCTGTCGGCGTCGATCGCCTATTTGTTCTCGCATCGCCAACGGTGGTCGCCCGGCGCCGGCGTGGGCAAGACGCTCGTGAGCAGCAGCCTGATCGACCGCCTCTCGTCGAAGCTGGGACGGCGGCTGGTTGAGGTGCCTGTGGGCTTTAAATGGTTTGTCGATGGACTGCTAGATGGATCGCTCGGGTTCGCCGGGGAAGAAAGCGCAGGTGCCTCGTTTTTGCGCAAGGACGGCACCGTCTGGTCCACCGACAAGGACGGCATCATCATGGATTTGCTGTCGGCGGAAATGATGGCGAGCACCGGACGCGATCCGTCGGAACTCTATCGCGAGCTCACCCTGGAATTGGGCCAGCCGTCCTATGCCCGGATTGATGCGCCCGCGACCCCGGACCAGAAGCGCAAGCTTTCACAGCTGTCCGCCGATCAAGTCCGCGCGGCGACGCTCGCGGGCGATCCCATCGTTTCGCGGCTCACCCACGCGCCGGGCAACGGTGCGGCAATCGGCGGCTTGAAGGTCGTCACGGCTCAAGGCTGGTTTGCCGCTCGCCCGTCAGGGACCGAAGACGTGTACAAGCTGTATGCCGAGAGCTTTAAGGGGAAAGAGCATCTGGCGCAGATTCAACAAGAAGCCCAACGCCTCGTCACCCAGGTTTTGACGGGCACTTAATCGGCGCCTGCGGGGAAGGCCGCTGCGTGCCGGGCGGCGTGATATGAGCTCCGGGTCAGCGGGCTTGCTTCGACATGGGCGAATCCCATGGCCAATGCCTCCGCTCGCAGGCCTGCAAACTCACCCGGCTCATAGAAGCGGGCGACAGGCAGATGCGCCCTGGTCGGCTGAAGGTATTGGCCGATCGTGATGACGTCACAATCCGCCGTTCGCAAGTCGTGCAGTACCTGGCGGACTTCCTCTATCGTCTCCCCCATCCCGACGATCAAGCCGGATTTTGTCCGAAGGCCGTGCCGCTTCGCCCGCTTCAGGAGTTCAACCGAGCGTGCATATTTGCCTTGGGGGCGAAGCGCAGGAAAGAGCCGGGGCACGGTCTCGATGTTGTGGTTAAGGATGTCCGGCCGCTCCCGGCTCACCTGCTCGAGCGCCGCAGCGTCACCCGCGAAATCTGGGATCAGCACTTCGATGGTACAGCCCGGATTGGCTTGCCGGGTGAGGCGAATGGTTTCGGCGAAGATGCCCGCTCCTCCGTCCGTCAGTTCATCGCGGTTCACCGACGTGATGACGGCATGGTGCAGGCCGAGGGCCCGGACGGCTTCGGCCACGCGCCGCGGCTCCGCCCGATCCAGAGGCAGCGGACGCCCGGTGTCGACCGAACAGTAGTGGCACCGTCTCGTACAGATGTCGCCGAGAATCAAAAACGTGGCCGTCCTGGCGTTCCAACACTCCCACCGGTTCGGACAGCGGGCCTCCTCGCAAATCGTATGGAGCTTGAGGCGGTCGACGGTCTGTTTGATGTCCAGGTAGTCGGGACCGGTCTTGGCTTCGACTTTGAACCAGGCCGGAAGTCGCTCCCGGGGTACGTGGCCGGACCGGAGCTCGGTGAGCGGAATCAAGCTCATGCCGACACCCGTTGAAACCAACTGCGAACAGCGGCAAGCAAGGTTGGTTGAGGCGACGGCGGATCAGCGTACTCCGTCCAGGGATCCTGCGAACCCAGATAGGTGCCGTCGCGAAAAATGATCTGGGTTTTCAGCTGACGATACCCCTGGCGTTGTAGGATGACGATCAGCCGCTCCAAGGCGGTGTCCTGACTTGCGGCGGGCTCGCCGGTCACACGAGTCTCCTCATAGCGCAGGACTGCCTGGTAGTGCGGCCCGTCCGCCACGACCTCCACCGGCCGACTGAAGCCGCGTTCACGAGGATCGAGCCCGGCGAGTTGATAGGTATCGCGACGCGTAGGTATCACTCGTCAGTCCAATGCACGGAAGACGGCGACCAGATCGCTCAACGCGCTGGTCTTCTGTTTCAGCACTTCGCGTTCGGCATGAATGCTCTGACGTGTTTCCGCGGAGATGGCGCTGGTCCTGAGGCAGGATACGCCAAGATGCAGAATCCTGTCGCATTCGTCGGTCAGTTTGCGTTTGACGACCGGATTGACGGCGAGAATCTCCATCAGTTCATGTCGGGTTTGAGCCAGGTGGGTTTGCAGATCACCGTCTGGGACGTTCCGCCGCGCGGTCTCGTCGATACAGCGATCCAAATACTGGCTCAAAAAGACATACAGGCGCACGAGCGCAGCAGCGATCTCGAGTTGGGTCGCGGCTGATGCAGGCATACCCCCGTCCTTTCCGGCAGCCCTGCGCCTAGAGCAGCGCCTTGACGTCCGCCCCTTCGACTTTGACCTGATACGTTTCGACTTTCGCGGCAGGGTTGTTGACGCAGGCGCCGGTGGCAACATTGAATTGCCAGCCGTGCCAGGGGCAGGTCACGACGTTGGCCTCGAGTTCGCCCTCGCCAAGCGGACCGCCGCGGTGGACGCACGTGTTGTCGATGACATGGAACTGACCATCGAGATTGAACACCGCCAGGGACTTCCCCTGGACTTCGGCCACCAAGCCGTGTCCCGGCTTCACGTCGTCGGTGCCCGCGATCCTTACGAACTCTCCCATACTCCTCTGCCTCCCCTTCCTGCTGGTTACTGATTGGTAAAGGGTTGTTTGAGTTTTTTGAGGAGGCTGTCGATTGACGCGCCTCCCGTGGCGGTTCCTCCCAATCGCTCGATCAGTTTCTGGGCGATGTCCCTAAAGACCGCCGCCTGTGGGGAGGAAGGATTGGCCACCACGATCGGATGGCCGCTGTCGCCGCCTTCCCTGATGGCGGGATCGATCGGGATACTGCCGAGGAACGGCAGGCCGAGTTTCGAGGCAGCCCGTTCCCCGCCCCCGTGAGAGAAAATGTCCGTCCGCTCGCCGCAATGGCTGCACACGAAGGAGCTCATGTTTTCGATGATGCCGAGGAGCGGCACATTGACCTTTTGAAACATGGCCATGCCCTTGCGC
>JBKPKC010000386.1:0-9883 GCA_046765595.1 Nitrospirota bacterium | reverse complement strand
GGCGAGATCCGGTCACAGCGTAGGGAATCATGACGTAGCGGCTGCCCGTATAGTACAGAACAGCTTCCGGTCCATAATCGTTGGTATCTAAGGTGAGAAGGATGTGCTCAAGAACGGGTTTAACTTCCTTCACAAAGTCGGGACGGCCCCGCCAAGAACCCTCTCGAGGCTTGAGGTGCAAGCCGAGCGTTCCGCCATTGAGGGTCACGACGACATTGGATTGATCGGAGACGTGTCCCTCCTCAACGAGTCCCCATAGAGCCCGGATCTTCGACAGGACGTTCTCGTTGACCAGCGACGGCTCTTCCAACGTATAGACCTGTCCCGTTTCTTCACTGACTTCATTAAACATAAGCTTGAAATCTTCCATGCCGACGGCGTCGACCCATCGCACGGGCGTGTGACCGTGGTCGGAGGCGAACACCAGCAGCGTATGTGACCATAGAGGAGTGTTGAGAATGCCGGGCCATGCGATCGGATCCACGCGGACCGACTCCGATGCGGGGGTGGGAAAATGATTGCGGCTAATGGATGGATGACCTGCGAAGAACTTCGCGATGAGATCATCGAGACGATCCATATAGGCGAGTCGTGCGTCCTCGCTCCCCCGCTCTTGAGCCAGATGCTCGATGTGGTCCAATCCCGAGAAATAGAGCGTGAATATCGAGGGGAGAACCAGGCCCTGCTCCCCTTCTTTTTTCTTGTACGTGTCGAGCGTATGGACGGCTTCCCACAGCGCGTTTTCATCGACGGCCTGACTGCGGTTACGTTGGTAGCTCCAGAGCGTATCGAAGTCCGGCTTCCGTGCAAGACTTCCACGAGTCACCATATTGTGGACGACGACACCCTCCCCTCCGGCGGTTTGGACATATTCGTAGAGCGTCTTGATGTGCGGATTGATGTCGTTGGAGAGAAAGTTCTTGTCCAGTTGGACACGCACCGCATCAAGATGGTATTCCGTGTAATAGCGGGCGACCTCGCGATGGCGAAAAAATAGATTATTGCCGGAAATGCCGTGCGCCCCAGGGTAGACACCCGTGAACATCGACGTCCAGGACGGATAGGTAAAAGAGGGGAATACTGTGACGGCTTCCTGGACAGCGACCCCCTTCGTGAGGGCGATGCCTGCCCCCTCGTTCGTCACCCCCAACAGCTCGTGTAGTCCCCCTTTCCTTTTCACGTCGGATTTGCGCAGATACGCGAGCAAGGTGTCCTGCTTCAAGCCGTCGATGGCGATGATAATGACGTGATCGATGCGGTGCGCGTTGATTTCACCTGACGGGGGTGTTGGGGCAATCTGAGGAGCGGCGGCACACCCGTGCATCAGCCCAAGCAGGGTCACGGTCACCGTCCATAAGAGATATCGCATAAGAAGGTCTGTTCATGAGCGGCCACCGAGGCAGCCGCTCATGCACTGTAGCACCTGTGGAACTACTTGATGGTGTGCACTTTCCCTGTCTCCGCATCGACGTACACATGCTGCGTTTTCTTATTCGTGTCGATGATCTCAATTTTGTAGACGACTCGCCCGTCGTCTTTTCCCATATTGACCTCGACGGGCTTTCCTGGCACCGCATGCTCGGCCGTCTTGAGAGCCTCGATCATGCTCACCTTCGCCTTTTCACTCAATGTCTTTTCCGATTCGAAGAGCGCCCAAGCCGGTACGAACGTGACTGCGGTAAGAAGCGCAGTTGTGGCAATGACAAGCTTCATCCTGTCCTCCTTGGTAATTGGTTTGTATGGTCCGACGAAGGCAGGCAAAAACGGTGAGGCTGCCTGAATACAATAAGGACCCTATTGATGACATTACCCTAAGAAAGAGCCATGGATATCTAGGTGGAACCCTGGAAAGGTTGGGGCGCGAGGACGGATTACTTTATGATGCCTTGGCGGGCCGCCATCGCCTCGATACGGGCAATTTCAGCGAGAAACGGTTTCAGAAACCATGTCTCGGCGCGTGGAGACGTAATATGACAGTCGCACCGTGTGTGTCGATTCTCTTCCTTCCAGCTGGTCTATCGGCATTTTGAATAGGTATCTCGAGAGACGCGCCGCCGAGAGTCATGATGAATGATCGACCGAAAATTGGTCAGACTGCCATGCTGGTCTTGAGTGCCATCGGCATCGTGTACGGCGACATCGGCACGAGTCCTTTGTATGCCCTGCGGGCATGCTTTCATCCTACGTTTGGTCTTGCCGTCAGCAAGCCGAATATTCTTGGCGTGCTGTCGTTGATTGTATGGGCGCTCGTCCTGGTCGTTACGCTGAAGTATTTGTGGCTTGTGCTCCGCGCCGATAATGAAGGTGAGGGAGGTATCCTCGCGCTTCTCGCTCTTGCCCAACGACATCGCACACACGTCAGTTTTCCTCTCAGATCGAATCCGATCGTATTGTTGGGGCTCATAGGAACGGCGCTCGTCTATGGCGACGGGATCATTACGCCGGCCTTGTCGGTCCTGAGCGCGGTCGAAGGGTTGGAAGTGGAGACATCGGCCTATCAACCTTACACCGTTCCCATCACCCTCGTGATTTTGGTGATCCTCTTTGCCACCCAATACAGGGGCACCGCCCTCATCGGGAAGATGTTCGGTCCCGTCATGGCCATCTGGTTTGTCGCGATCGCCGCATTGGGACTTCGCGGTCTTGTGCAGGCACCGGAGGTGATGGCCGCGCTTGATCCCCATCTGGCGGTCGCATTCCTTTGGCACCATGGCACGATCGGTTTCGCGGTGCTGAGCGGCGTCTTCTTGACGCTCACGGGCGCCGAGGCTCTGTATGCGGATATGGGTCATGTCGGGCGAGGCCCCATTCGCATCGGGTGGTACGCCATCGTGTTTCCTGCACTGGTCCTCCAATACTTGGGACAAGGTGGCCTGCTCCTGCAGCAACCAGAAGCCATATCGAATCCGTTCTACCTCCTTGCGCCGCCAGGGCTCCTCTGGCCACTGGTGGTGCTCGCCACCTCGGCCACCATTATTGCGTCGCAAGCGATGTTGACGGGCGCCTTCTCACTCTCTCACCAAGCCATTCGCCTCGGATATCTTCCGCGGATGGCCATTCGGCATACCGCCTCTGAGCAGATGGGACAAGTCTATGTTCCTGTAGTGAACTGGCTGATGCTCGTCGGCACACTGGGATTGGTCGTGACCTTCGGCGCCTCCACCAAGTTGGCGGCGGCCTACGGCATTGCCGTTTCCGGCACAATGGTCATCACCACGATTCTGATTGCCGTCGTCGCTCGCCGGCGATGGGAATGGTCCATAGGAAAAGTTGGTCTGGTCTTCGGATCATTCATGCTCGTCGATAGCGGCTTTTTCGTCGCCAATGTCTTAAAGATTCCTCAAGGCGGGTGGGTCTCTCTGGGATTGGCCTGTCTCCTGTTGCTGTTGATGAGCACGTGGAGTGGCGGTCGTCATCTTGTCGCTCGCTATCTCTGGAACAAGATGCCGTCCTTGCCGTCTTTTATCGAACAGATTCAGCGCGATGGTGTGAGTCGCGTTCCGGGATGGGCGATCTATATGTCGTCGACACCAGAGTTGGCCCCTCCAGCGCTCGTCCAAAATGTGAGGCACAATAAGGCGGTCCACCAGGAACTGCTGTTTTTGACCGTCCATACCGTGCGAGTGCCATCGCTTCCAGTCGCCGAGCAAGTCCACGTCGAACGATTGAAAGAGCACGTGTTTCGTTTAACGGTGCGTCACGGCTTCATGCAAGTCCCGGAAATTCCAACAGTACTGCCGGCCTGCGCTGCGTCGGGCCTCACAATTCCACTCGGCGATGCCACATACTTCTTGAGCCGAATCAGCGCACTCGCCACGCCTGCACCGGGCATGGCGCTCTGGCGCGAGGGCCTCTTCATCTTCCTGGAAAAGATATCCCAGCGGGCCAGTTCTTACTTTCACTTGCCGGCTGATCAAGTGGTCGAAATTGGAATTGTTATAGAGATCTGAGGTTGCGGATAGACCCCGGTGGTCTTGTTCCAGACGCTGTTGGGTGGGTCATTGATCCAGAGGCGGCTACTGCTTTTGAGTTCCCTCAGAGGATGGTTTCCATCCAGATAGAACGCAGCGGTGCGCAATTAAAGGCGCGAAGGTGGGCACGTCCTCCGCCACGGCCGTCATGATCTCATTGGCAAGCTGGGAGTCGTCAAAGCACTCATAGACGTCCTCGAGAAACCCACCTCGCAACAACGGATCATGCAAAAACGCGGATCCGTGACCGACGGGGACTTCCAACGGGTATTCGTTCACGACGATGCGTTCGAAGCCGAGCTTGTGAAGCCACCCACGGCCTTCCTCGGCAGACGGTCGTTCAGCGACATATGCTTCAAACCGGCTTCGCTCCTTGCGCAACCGCCGTACCGCCATTTCTTGATCCACTCTCCGCCACAGAGAATCAAACGTGCCCAGCGATGGGAACGTCAATACGATTTGGCCGCCCGGCTTCAGGTGTGCCGACAACCCCTGTAGCGTCGCGAACCGATCGGGGCGAAAGAACATGACCGACAGATTACCAGTGATTCGATCGAAACTGGGCAGGTACGACGGCAGCGTGCGCACATCAAGACACTCGAACCGTAACCAAGGAAGCTGTTTCCCTTGAATCATCCTCGCACTCCTCACCTGATTCGCATTGAGATCGATACCCAGCACCTGTCCGGCAGGGCCGACCTGCTCGGCAAGATAGAAGGCCGGAATTCCATGCCCTGAAGCCACATCCAGAATCGTCGCTCCCGAAAAGAGATGGAGCTCCTTGAGCAATGATTCGGCAAACGGCGTCGACCAGTAGTCATGCTTGGGAAGCGGCCAGGACGACACGGCAAGCCTTTCGTAATATGAACCAGCTAGTGTGAGGATCGGCTCTAACCGACGGTTTCAGAATATATAGGAAGGATGATGCGCTTACGCCTGCTTGTGATGCAACACAGCCTTAGAGCCGTTTTTTCAATAGACTCGGTTTTAGGCGGGCGCGTGGCGGGCCGGCACCTTTCTCTTTACCCTCACCAGCCTCACACCGCGATAGACCTGGCCGACGATAAAAAGTAGAATGGCCTCGGTTGGTGTCGTATCCTCCCGTATCAAGTCGTCATCCGTCTGTGGGCTTCACCTCTGAGGATAGGTCAACACTCCGGGGAGCACGCATGCAAAAGACCCGAATCATCTGCACGATCGGCCCGGCTACGGAATCTTACGAGATGCTGCAGAAGATGTACGAGGCCGGGATGAATATCGCGCGACTGAACATGTCGCACGGCGACCACGACTCCCACGCCAAGGTCATTCAGCACATCAAGACACTCAACAAGAAGGTCAAGTTTCCCATCCCCATCCTACTGGATACGCAAGGTCCGGCGATCCGCACCGGGGACCTCTCCAACGAGCTCGATCTGCGGCAGGGCGCCATTGTCTCCGTCACCACGCGCGGGCCGATGGACGTTGAAGAGAGCTCCATTCACATCGACTATGAGGACTTGCTTGAGCAGGTCAACGTGGGAGACAAAATCACTGTGGATAACGGGCTGATCAACTTGGAGGTGTTGGAGAAGCAAGAGCGCCACATGCGGTGCCGTGTCTTGGACGGCGGGCTCTTGAAGAGTAAGCGCCACGTCAATCTCCCCGGGATCCGTGTCAATCTGCCGGCGATCACACAAAAGGATACCAAGGATATTCTCTTCGGTCTGGAACGGGATGTGGACTTCATCGCGCTGTCGTTCGTCCGTGAAGCGGCGGATATTCAGCAACTCAAGGCACTCATGGGTGAAAAAGTCGGGAGGGTCAAGATTGTCGCAAAGATCGAAGACCAGGAAGGGGTGCGAAACCTTGAGGACATCATCAAAGAATCGGATGGCATCATGGTCGCGCGTGGAGATCTGGGAGTGGAGATCAATATCGAGGACCTCCCGAATGTCCAGCGCACGATCGTCCAACGATGCGCCGAGCACGGAAAGCGGGTCATCGTTGCCACCCATCTGCTCGAATCCATGATCCACAATCCGCACCCTACCCGCGCCGAGGTCACCGACGTCGCCAATGCAATCTATGAAGAAGCCGACGCCGTCATGCTGTCCGGGGAGACCACCGTTGGGAAGTATCCGGTGAAGGGCGTCGACTACCTGCGCAAGATTGCGCAGAACTCCGAGACCATCCCCGGATTGCGATTTTCGAAGCAATTGCGTGATACGGGCAATAAGCAACAATTGGCGGCGGCAGCTGTCCAGCTCGCCGAGGGGGTCAACGCCAAAGGAATCATCGTGATCACGAGACGGGGACTCATGGCCGATCTCGTCGCCAACTGCCGTCCGTTCTCGACCAACATCTACGCCTTTACGAACATGAGCCAACCGCGACGGACCATGATGCTCAACCGTGGCGTCTTTCCGTTCAAGATCGATTTCAGTTCGGACCCTGAAAAGACCCTGCAGACGGCATTCCGCATCTTGAAGGACCGAGAACAGTTTCAGGTTGGGGATAAGGTCGTGATCATCTCGGACGTCCTGGCCCAGCAACGGGTTGACTCGATCCAGATCCGTGACGTTCCCTCGGACGACGTCTCACCCGACACGTCTTCCGCAACAGATGCAGTCTCCTCATCGATCGGGTAGTCTTCTGGTGAAAAGGCCTCGGGGTCTTTTCCTGACACAATCTCACTGAGCGCCAATGGGAGTGAACTTCATATCGTCAAAGGTGTCCTTGATGGTCTGCCACACGGCCGCTTCTGATTCAGAAGTCTGATCTGCAGAGCCTGCTGAATCCTGGACTCCCTTCATCTCTCCCAATCGGCGATCCGCGTATTTCCAACGTCGCGCGATGCCGTTCGCGTCGTAAAGATACCGCACCGTATTTCCATCGACCCGCCACTCGCAGATTTCGCTCCCTCCGCCTTGCGCAATGCAGCGGTCCGGCGGGCCTCTCTCGATGATCCGATGGTCTTTATATTGCCCGAGCCATTTGTCAAACTCCTCGGACAACGCCCGGCGCTCACGATCTTGCGTAGAGGTAGAGGCGCATCCTATGACGGCTGCGAGGACACCCACTCCTAGGATCTGCAAAGCGAAGGCTCGGTAGGAGAAGAGAGAACGTTCATCAACAACCAACATGAATCCCCTCCGTCATGAGGATTGTGTGCTGTTCAGCGTTTCCGCACGTTTCTCTTCGAGCTCCGTCCAGCGAGTATAGAGCCGGTCGACCTCGGCCTGCGCCGCATGAAGCGCGGCGAATCGTTCTTGAAGCATGCCCGCGGCGGACGCAATCGCCGGATCGTCCGCTGCCGACTGGCACGCAATGACCCTCTCTTCAGCTTTGAGAATTTTTCCTTCAATCGTCTCCCATTCCTGCCGCTCTTTATACGACAGGCCTTTCTTTTTCTGAGACGGCGCTCCGTCGCCTTTTTCCCTCATCGGCTGTTCACGCTCGACAACCTCGCCCTTGCGGGAGGGTTCGCCCTTCCGGGATTGCGCGGCCTCCCATTGCGCATAATCGGCAAACCACTCCGCATGGCCGGTGCCGTCCAGCGCCAGCAGTTTTGTCGAGACACGGTCGAGCAGCCACCGGTCGTGGGTGACGAAGATCAATGCCCCGGTGAATTCCATCAGACTGTCTTCCAGGACGTCCAGCGTCGGAATATCGAGATCGTTGGTGGGCTCGTCGAGAATCAGCAGATCGGCTGGTTGCAGCATCAGCTGTGCGATGAGCAGCCGCGCCTGCTCTCCACCTGACAACCGCGAGACCGGCAAATCGAGTTGTTCGGGGCGGAAGAGAAAACGCTTGGACCAGGACATCAGATGGACAGCCTGTTCCTGGTAGAGGACCGTGTCGCCGCCGGATGGCGCGAGCGCTCGCCGCAACGTCGTTTGTTGATCCAACGACTCCCGATGTTGTTCGAATGCGACGACCCGCAGCCGGTCGGCCCGCGTGATCGTCCCGGCGTCCGGCTTCAGTGCCCCGGCCAGTATTTTGAGGAGCGTCGACTTTCCACTCCCGTTCGGCCCCAAAAGGCCGATGCGATCCCCTGGACCGATGTGCAGATCGAGGTGTCGGATAAGCGGCCGCCCGCCGAGCGATTTGGCCAGACCGGTGGTCACCAGCAGTTGCTTCGATTTCCGCCCGGAGGCGGTGAAGTCGATACCGGCTGATGCCGACGACTGCCGGGATTCGATCTCGTCCAACTCCTGGATCATCCGGCCGGCGGCATCGATCCGCGCCTTGGCTTTCGTGGTTCGGGCCTTGGGTCCCCGGCGCAGCCATTCCACTTCGCGCCGCACGCGGTTCGCGAGGGAGGCCTGGTACTCCGTCTGCGCCTGCAGCGCTGCGTCCCGCTGCTCGAGAAAGTCGCTGTAGCGGCCCGTGCCCTGAAACATGCCGTCGGGATAGCTGCGGTTCAACTCCCAGATGCGCGTCGCTACGGACTCGAGGAATCGACGATCATGGCTGATGACGAGAAAGGCATGCGGTTCGGATTTAAGAAGAGCTTCCAGCCAGAGAATGCCCTCGACATCCAAATGGTTCGTCGGCTCGTCGAGCAAGAGCATGTCGGGTTCGAGCATCAGCGCCTTGGCAATCGCCAGCCGTTTCTTCCACCCGCCCGAGAGCGTCGCAACCGGTTGATCGGCACGAATGAAGTTGCCGACACTGAGCGCCTTCGCAATTCGCCCACCTTCCTCATGCGGATCGAGGCCTTCATCGAGCAGGACCTGCGCCAACTGGGCTTCGACGGTCTGCTCTTCTCGACACACGGGGTCCTGCGACACATACACAACCCGGGTGTGCCGCCGGACCGACCTGGTCCCGCTGTCAGGCTCTTCAACAGCAGCCAAAATTTTTAGCAGTGTGGACTTTCCTGACCCGTTGGGTCCGATCAATCCGACATGATCTCCTTCACTGATGCTCAACGAGAGATCGCGGAAGAGAGGCTTCACTCCGAAACTCTTACTGATCGATTCGCAACTGAGCAGTAAAGATGGCGGCATGACCCGGCAGTGTACCCGATCCGCGCTTCGCAACGGTAGTAGTTTTGATCCCAGGAATCACGAGGATATTCTTCGCATCTCGTCCTGCATAGAACGGTTGGTACCCAGACGTTTCTAAACCGCCTGCTATACTTTTCCTGAGACACTCTACGCGAGGAGTCTAGCCATGGGAGTGATCAGAAGGACAGCCACGTTGTTTGTTTCAATTCTTCTGTTGTGTTCTGTATTTTGGTTCGACACGAGTTTGGCCGAACTATGGGTTTGTCGCGGCACGGATGGAACAGAAGCTTTCACGGATCAACCAGGGCCAGGTTGTCAAAAGAGGAATGACTCACGTCCTGCAGTCACTCAACCTTCGAATACAGTTCCGGGGGTGCAGCAGCGACCCCTCGATGCTTCATCGAGAGTTCAGCTCGCTCTAATCGATTATGAACAGGTTCATAAGGTGCTCGTTGAACGCTGTTGGCGCTCATACCCTGATTCGGTGCCTGCTCTGCAAACCGCGATCGACGATTGGCACCGTACAAATCATGATGCGTTACGCGACCTCCGAGAGCTTTGGCGGAACAGCGTATCGGTGTTTCGTGGAGGGGCAATTGACGACGACAAACACGCGGTGGCCGTCCCGAACATGATGAAAGCCAATCTAAAGACCCAGACAGTCAAGCACGGGGAAGGAGATTTTAAACAGGCTTGCTACGGGGGATTTGCGGGAACACTTCGAAGCTCGGCCCTCGATTTTGTTTCACTACGCGAACAACTGAGAGGAAAAGAAGAGACATTGATGGCCTCGATGAAAAGCTTGGCACAGAAGGTTACCTCCTCTAAAGGTGAGGGAAGCCTCGATGCTGCGCGTAAGTGCGCAGAAGGTGATGACGTGAACTGCATGATCCAGGCTGCGGAGTTGCTCCTTTACTC
>JBKPKC010000385.1:0-7059 GCA_046765595.1 Nitrospirota bacterium | reverse complement strand
ATCCAGCACGGCTTGGCGATGTACGCCGGTCGGCCGTTGTTTCCCGAGGATGTGCGCACCGCGCTCGTTGAAGCGAGTGGACTCTCGGTGCTGGTGACGACGCCGCTGCATTTGCGTGCTTGTGTCATGGCCGAGATCGCGCTTCCGTCGGTTGAAATGATTGTCTCCGCGACGTCGCCCCTGTCGCGCGAGTTGGCGCGTGAGGCGGAGACGCGATTCCATGCGCCGGTGAACGAAATTTTCGGATTCGCCGAGGCGGGAAGCGTGGCTTCGCGCAGGACGGTGGTCAGCGACGAATGGCACATGCTGGACGGCGTCACGCTCACGGGTGAGGATCCAGCCTTGTCCGTCCAGGCCGACTACCTTCCGCGACCGGTTCGGATTCCCGACCGCATCGCCGTCACCGAACGAGGAACGTTTCGAGTCCTCGGTCGGGTCGAAGACCAGGTCAACATCGCCGGGCACCGGGCGTCGCTGTGCGACCTCACCCAAAAGCTGCTGGAAGTCGACGGTGTGCAGGACGGTGTCTTTGTTCTTCCCGATCCCAGCCACGCGTCGTTGACGCGGCTTACGGCCGTCGTCGTTGCGCCGGGCAAAACGCGCGACGACATCCGCCGTGCGTTACGATGGTCCATCGATCCCGTGTTCCTGCCCCGCCCGCTCCTGCTGGTGCCGAAACTTCCCCGCAATGAAACGGGCAAATTGCCGAAGGAGGCTTTGCGCAAATTGATCGAGCGGCATTCGGACCAGGAATCCGCGCATGAACGTTGAACGCACCCTGACGATTGCCTGGGATCATCCGGCGCTGGCCGGACATTTCCCAGGTCATCCCATTGTTCCCGGCGTGCTGGTCCTGGATGAGGTGATCGAGACCTTGAAGCATCGGTACGGGGACCGATTACTGGTGACCGGATTACCCGCCGTCAAATTGTCGTCTCCCTTGAAGCCGGACGAAACGCTGATCATCACCATCGAATATGAGGATGCCGAGACCGCTGCCTTTACTTGCCGTGTGGCAAGCCGGTTGATTGCTTCCGGCTCGGTTCGTTTTCGTGTCTCCGGCTGATCATGTGATGACTGTTGCCTGGAAGGCTCAACGCGAGCGCGGCAACCGACGGATGATCAGGCTCATGGCGTGGGTGGCGCTTGCCTGCGGAAGGCCGGCGGCTCGTGCGCTGCTGATTCCCATCTGTCTCTACTATCTTGTGCGTTCAACGGAGGTGAATCGGACGCTGCGGACCTTTTACGAGCGGGCGCTGGGTCGCTCGCCTGGCTGGAAGGACCTGTACCGTCATTATTATTGCTTTGCCTCGACCATTCTCGACCGCCTCTATTTTCTCCGGGGGCGGTTCGAGCAATTCGATATCACGGTCAGCGGAGGGGAGATCCTCGGCGGGGCCTTGGCCGAGGGACAGGGATGTCTCCTTCTCGGCTCGCATCTGGGCAGTTTTGAGGTGGTGCGGGCGGTTGGACTGGCCCGCGAGCACGTCGACATCAAAATGGTGATGGATGAAGACCATGCGCCGCTGATGCGCGCCGTCTTCCGGGAGGTAAACCCTGCCGCCGCCGACCAGGTGCTCCAAGCCGGTCGGCTCGAGACGATGCTGCGTGTGCAGGAGTGCCTGGACGGCGGAGGCATCGTCGGCGTCATGGGTGATCGGCTCACGTCCCACGATCAAGCCGTCTGCTGCGATTTCCTTGGGGCACAAGCGCCGTTTCCAATTGGGACGATGAGACTGGCCCATGCCGTCCGTGCGCCTGTCGTCATGTTTTTCGGCTTCTATCAGGGCGGGAACCGCTATCGGGTGCATTTGGAGCTGCTCAGCACACAGATCCAACTCTCCACGGAGCGGCGGGAGGACGACATTCGCCGATGGACCCAGCGCTATGCCGACCGGCTTGCGTATTACAGTCGCCAGGCGCCGGACAACTGGTTCAACTTTTATGATTTCTGGCAATAGGCCTCGGTCTGGTCGACGGCTCGCGGCCCTCTGCCTCACTCTGTTGGTGTGCGGTCTGAGCAAGGCCGGGTTCGGCGGCGACTGGACCGTGGAAGCGCTGATGGCATTGCTGAAAGAGCAACGGCAGCTGTCCGTGCCGTTCGAGGAGGCGACGTACTCCTCGCTGCTGACCGAGCCCGTCACAGTGCGCGGCCTGTTGAAATTCGCCCCGCCCGACAAACTGGAAAAGATCGTCACCGCGCCGTTCCATGAGCGGTACGTCGTCGAGGGCGACCGCGTCCTCTTCGAGAGCGAGCGCAAAGGAGTGACGCGCACGGTGTCGCTCGAGGAGTATCCGGCCCTTCGCAGTTTCGTCGAAGCGTTCCGCTCGAGTCTGACCGGAGATGCTGCGCGGCTGCGCGACGTGTACGAAGTCACCCTGAGCGGAAGCCGGAGCAAATGGACGCTGTTGTTGCGGCCTCACGATCCCTCAGGACGGTCCGTTGTCGAGTCCATCCTCTTGTCCGGTTCGGAAGGCCGAGTGGCGACGATAGGGATCCGGTCTCCCGACGGCGACCGATCCGTGATGAACATTCGGCCAGGAACCACCCAATGAGCCGGGCCGCTGCGATCGCGCTCTTCTGGATGCTCGTCATGGCCGGCGGCACATGGCTCTCCGCGACGCAGGTATCCGTGCGCAGTGAACTCGGCGATCTCTTGCCCGAAGGGACGACCGCGACCCAACGTCTGTTGTTGACGCAGGTGCGGAGCGGGCTTGCCGGCCGGGTCATCCTGTTGGCGATTGCAGGAGGAACCCCCGACGAACTGGCCCGGACCAGCAAGAACTTCAGCGGGCGGCTGCGCGCCAGCGGACACTTTACTCTCGTCGAAAATGGCGAGGGCCTGATGCAAAAGGATCGGGACGTCGTATTCCAGTCGCGGTATTTGTTGAGCCCAAAGATAGGCCCCGATGCGTTTTCCACCGAGTCGTTACGTGCCGCCTTGCAACAGCGGCTCGATGATCTCCGATCGCCTCTGGCGGCGCTCGTCAAAGAGACGATTCCCGCCGATCCCACGGGAGAATTTTTCACGATTCTCGCGGCGTGGTCGGGTGAACACAGACCGGCAAAACATCGCGGCGTCTGGCTCTCGAAGGATCGCTCGAACGCCTTGCTGTTCGTCGAGACCAAGGCCGCGGGATTTGATGCCGATGCGCAGACCGCCCTCCAGCAGGACATACGCCAGGCATTTGATTCGCTCCGCCCTGAGCCGGATGGCTTGCGCCTGATCATGAGCGGTCCAGGAGTCTTTGCGGTGGAAGCCAAGCAGACCATCGAAAAAGAAGCCTGGCGGCTTTCGGCTGCGGCCGCCGCCTTGGTCCTGCTCTTCCTCTATGCGAGTTATCGTTCTCTCACGCTCGTGCTGCTAAGCCTGATCCCGCTGACGGCCGGCATCATCGCCGGCATGCTTGCCGTACAAGGCTGGTTCGGCTTCATCCATGGCATCACGCTCGGGTTCGGCATCACGTTGTTGGGCGTCGTCGACGATTATCCGATCCATCTGTTCAGCCATCTGAGCTCTCGCGGCTCCGCGTCGTCCGTCATCGAAGAGATCTGGCCGACCATGCGGCTCGGCGTGCTCACGACCGCCATCGGATTTGCCGCCTTGCTCGGCGCTGGCTTTCCGGCATTGACCCAGCTAGGACTCTTTGCGGTCACCGGCATCCTGACGGCGGCGCTGGTGACGCGATGGGTCCTCCCGCGTTGCGTTCCACCGGGGTTCATGCCGCGGCCGATCACGACTGGATTCCATGCGCGGCTCGGAGGGCTGACTCGCATGAAGCCGCTGATTCCGGCCGTGATCCTCCTTGCCTGCGCGGCGTTGATATGGTCTCATACGCCTCTCTGGGAGAGCGAACTGGCGAGCCTGAGCCCCGTGCCAGACGCCAAGAAGACGCTCGATCGGCAGCTCAGAGAGGAACTGGGGGCGCCGGACGTCCGTGATCTTCTCGTGATTGAAGGACAAAGCGAAGAAGATGTGCTGCAATATGCGGAGGCCTTGGACGGCCGGTTGAAGGCGCTGCAGGAACGTGGAGCGATCAGCGGCTATGAGCTCATCAGTCATGTTCTTCCGAGCCGTCGTACTCAGCAGGAGCGCCGGTCCTATCTGCCGGAGCGCCCGGTGCTGGCCGGCCGCGTTGAGGAAGCGCTCAAGGGCCTGCCTTTTACACCGGGCCTGTTCGCGCCGTTCGTGGCGGACGTCGAGTCTGCCCGAACTCAGCCCCCGCTCGAACGGAAGGCATTTCAGCACACCGCCTTCGGCGCCAGGGTCGGCGCGTTGATGTTTGAGCGCGAAGGGAGGTGGACCGCCGTGGTGCCGGTACGGGGCGTGCAGGACCGCACGAATGTAGCCGACGCCGTCGCCGGCTGGAAACTGCCGGCTGTCACGTATGTCGACCTCAAAGCCGAGTCCAACCGTCTGATGACCGCTTATCGTGACCGGACATTTCTGATCGTCTTAGGCGGCCTAGTCGTCATTGGCGTCGTGCTGGCCGCCGGCATGCAATCCGTCAGTCTGTTGTGGCCGATCTTGTTTCCCATCGTGAGCGCGCTGGCCGTCGTCGCTGCCGTCCTCAACCTCTCCGGAGAATCCATGTCGTTGTTTCACATAGCGACGTTCTTGCTCGTGGTGGGACTGGGACTCGACTATGGATTGTTTTTCAATCGCCCCGAGGAAAGCGAAGAGGAACGATCGAGAACGTTGTATGGGTTGCTGGTGTGCAGCACGACCACGGTACTGGTCTTCGGGGTCCTGGCCGGCTCGAGCATTCCAGTCCTTCACGCGATCGGGATCACCGCGGCGATCGGATCATTCTGCTGTTTGTTGTTTGCCGGTCTCATGGCGAAAAGGAGTCAACATGCCGTGTGAGCGCGGGATGACGCCGGTGACGCTGTCCGCCTACACGCTTGTGACCGCGAACGGCCGCGGTGTGAACGCCGTCCTGCAGGCACTGCGTGAACGACGCTCGGGACTGAAGCCCTGCAACTTCGAAGACGCGCTCCTGAAAACGTACATCGGTCGCGTCGACGGTCTTGAGGAGTTTGCGCTCGAAGACGGAGTGGAGCGCTTCGATTGTCGGAACAACCGCCTGGCGTGGCTGGCACTCCAGCAAGACGGATTCATGGTTTCCGTCGCTGAGGCCAAACAACGCTATGGGGCGGACCGCATTGCGGTGATCATGGGGACCAGCACCTCTGGCATTCTCGAGACGGAGCATGCCTACCGCAACCGCGATCCTGTCACCGGCGCGCTTCAAGCCTCGTTTACCTCTCGGTATCGCTACACGCACAACATGTTTTCCTTGGGGCATTTCGTACGCGCATGCCTGGGACTTCGCGGGCCGGCCCTGGTCCTTTCGACCGCCTGCTCATCGAGCGCCAAGGTCTTCGCCACAGCGGCGCGCTATCTTCGCGCCGGTCTCTGCGATGCCGCGATCGTCGGCGGCGTCGACAGCTTGTGCTTGACGACGTTGTACGGGTTTTCCTCCCTCCAGTTGTTGTCCTCGCAGCCGTGTCGTCCCTGCGACGAAGGCCGTGACGGCCTCTCGTTGGGCGAGGCGGCGGGCTACGCATTGCTTGAATCCAGCCGGACGGTGGGACGAAAGGGTGCCATCGCGCTGCTGGGCTACGGCGAGAGCACGGATGGCTATCACATGTCCCACCCGCATCCGGACGGCACCGGCGCGATACGAGCGATGCGCCAGGCTCTTGATCGGGCGGGCCTTCGTCCCTGCGACATCGAGTACATCAATTTGCATGGTACGGCGACGAGAGCCAATGACTCCGTTGAAGATAAGGCCGTACACGCGGTCTTCGGTCCGGCGACCGCCGTCAGTTCGACGAAAGGATGGACGGGCCACACGCTGGGCGCAGCGGGGATTACGGAAGCGCTGATCGCCGCTGTATGCCTGACGCAGAGCCTGATGCCCGGCACGCTCAATTGTGAACGAGTCGATCGGGCTTTGCGCAGCCACGTTTTGCAGGAGAATCGTGCCGGCTCTATGCGGTGCGTGTTGAGCAACATTTTCGGGTTTGGCGGTAACAATTGCAGTCTTGTGTTGGGAATGCTGTAATGCGCGTCCATATAGCTGGCGTGGGCTTGCTCAGCGCGGGTCTCGAGGGATGGGCGTCCGGACGAGAGGTCCTGGCTGGTCGGCGTCCGTTTCGTGCGCAGACATTACCCGATCCGGAAGGTGCGCTCCTTCCCGCGAACGAACGGCGACGGAGTACGGCGTCGGTACGCTGGGCGGTGCACGTGGCGCAGGAAGCCATGGCCCAGTCGCGGCTCGATCCTGGAAGCGTGGCAACGGTTTTCGCCTCATCGGGCGGTGAAATGGGCGTCCTCGATCAGCTCTGCCGTGCGCTGACCACGGCCGAGCGCGTCGTTTCGCCGACGTTGTTCCATCACTCGGTGCACAACACGGCGGCGGGATACTGGGGCATCGCGACGAGCTGCCAGCAATCGTCCACGGCGCTGTCCTGTTACGACGATTCATGTGCCGCCGGCCTGGTCGAAGCGGTGACGTACGCGGCCATGGAAGACTGTCCGGTCCTATTCGTCTCCTATGATCTTCCCGCGCCCGATCCGCTCATCCAAGCGCGGCCGATTCAGTTGGCCTTCGCGGCGGCGTTGATCCTGACGGCCTCCTCGCCGGGCGAAACGCCGGCGGCAACCGTCACATTGACGTCCGGAGAATGCGGTGTGGTGACGACGATGGCGGACGGAGAACTCGAGCGGCTGAGAGCTGACAATCCCTCTGCCCGGCTGTTGCCCGTCCTTCACGCGCTCGCAGGGACCAGGCCGGCCACGATTTGCATGAACATGTTGGATGATCAGCGAGTCGTCGTGAAGGTTGACCCGTGAATCCCTTGACGAAGGACGAGATCGGACGGTTGCTTCCGCACGGCCGGTCAATGTGTCTGCTCGACTCGGTGGAAACCTGGGATGCCTTCAGCATCAGTTGCCGGACATCGACGCATCGAGATCAGCGCAATCCTCTCCGGTTCAAAGGCCGCCTCACCGCTGCTGCCGGTCTCGAGTATGCGGCACAGGCCATGGG
>JBKPKC010000384.1:0-4672 GCA_046765595.1 Nitrospirota bacterium | reverse complement strand
ACCATGAATAGCGCGGCAAAATTACGTCACCTCGCCCGTCGTCAGCAGCGCGTCCGTCAGCGCGTGTTCGGAACGGAGGAGCGTCCGCGGCTCAATGTCTATCGCAGCAGCGGCCACATTTATGCGCAGATCATCAATGACCTCAAGGGCACCACGCTGGCGGCCGCCTCGTCGCTCGATAAGTCGTTGCGCACGACGTTGAAGTCCACGAGCAGCATTGCAGCAGCCAAGGCCGTGGGAACGCTCCTTGCGGAGCGCGCCAAGAGCGCCAAGGTTCAAAAGGTCGTCTTCGATCGTGCGGGCCGGCTGTATCACGGAAGAATCAAGGCATTGGCGGACGCCTCTCGTGAAGGCGGACTGCAATTTTAGGGAGAAGGGAGCAAGGACCGTGCGAGTCAATCCAGACGAACTCAGCCTCAAGGATAAGGTGGTGTTCATCAACCGCGTCGCCAAGGTCGTCAAGGGCGGCAAGCGCTTCAATTTCTGCGCACTCGTCGTGGTCGGTGACGGACATGGGTGGGTCGGTATCGGCAAGGGCAAGGCCGCGGAAGTGCCGGTGGCCATCGCGAAAGCGGTGCAGCAGGCCAAGAAGAACCTTGTGCATGTCCCGCTCAAGTCGGGCACCATTCCGCACGAGGTCCACGGGTTGTTCGGCGGCGAGCACGTCCTGTTGAAGCCGGCGGTCGAAGGCACGGGCATTATCGCGGGAGGCGCAGTGCGGGCGGTCGTGGAACTCGTCGGCGCCCATAACATCATTTCCAAGACGTTGGGACGTGGGAACCCGTTCAATACGGTGCGGGCGACGCTGGACGGGCTCACGCAGCTCAGGAATCCGGAGCAGGTCATGCGCTTGCGACGAGGCGAGGAACTCCCAGCCGGAGTGATGGCGTCATGACGACCGCGAAGTCCGCGAAGACGCCGGCGCAGAGCGTGCGTATCACATTGAAGCGAAGCCCGATCGGGACGCCCGAGCGGCACCGCCTGATGCTGCGCGGACTCGGGCTGCGGAAGATCCGGCAGACCGTCATTCGACCCGATACGCCGCAAGTCAGGGGGCTGATTCATCACGTGGGCTACCTTCTGGAAGTGCAGCCATCATGAAATTACACGAACTCGCGCCGGCCAAGGGCGCCAAGAAAAAGCGGAAGCGTATCGGTCGTGGTCCGGGATCCGGTCACGGGAAAACGGCGACGAAGGGGCACAAGGGATTACTGGCCCGCTCAGGCGGCGGCAAGCAGCCGGGATTCGAGGGTGGCCAGATGCCTTTGATCCGCCGCGTGCCCAAGTACGGTTTCACGAACCCCTTTCGAAAGGAATATGCGATCGTCAACGTCGAGAGGCTGGCCGACGTCCAGACGTCGGGCACGATCACCCCGCAGGTCATGGTCGATGCGGGCCTGGTCAAGCGCGTGACACTCCCGATCAAGATCCTCGGCAACGGGGAGCTCAAGAAGCCGATCACCGTGCAGGCGCACAAGTTCAGCAAATCGGCTGAAGCAAAGATTCAAGCGGCAGGAGGGTCGATCGAGGTTATTCCCGGTGTTTGAGCGGCTCCTGACCAGCTTTCAGAATATCCTGAAAATTCCCGAGCTGCGGACACGCATTCTTTTTACGCTCGGGATGCTGGTTGTCTATCGAATCGGTGCGCACATCCCGACGCCGGGCATTAATGGCGAAGCGCTCTCGGAGTTTTTGCAAAAGCAGGGCGGGGCGCTGCTCGGCTTTCTCGATATTTTTTCGGGCGGCTCGCTGTCGCGGCTGACGATCTTCGCGCTGGGCATCATGCCCTACATCAGCGCGTCGATCATTCTGCAGCTGTTGACGGTGGTGGTTCCCCATCTCTCGAAGCTCGCGAAAGAAGGAGAGCGGGGCCGCAAGAAAATCATCCAGTACACGCGATTCGGAACCATCGGGATCGCATTGATCCAGGGGTTCGGCATCGCCATCGGCCTTGAGCAAATGAACGGCGGCGCCTTCGTGCTCGACAAAGGCTGGGCCTTCCGGCTGATGACCGTGATTACGCTGACGGCCGGCACCGGCTTTCTGATGTGGCTGGGCGAGCAGATCACGGAGCGGGGCATCGGCAACGGCATCTCGCTCATCATTTTTGCCGGGATCGTGGCCCGTCTGCCGTCGGCGGTGGCGCAGACCTACAACCTGTATGAGATCGGCCAGCTCAATGCGTTCCTGCTGGTCGGGCTCGCCGCGTTGATGGTGGGGGTCGTCGCCGCGATCGTGTTTTTGGAAAGCGGCCGGCGCAAGGTGCCGGTTCAGTACGCCAAGCGGGTCGTCGGCCGGCGGGTCTATGGCGGGCAGAGCACCCATATTCCGCTGAAGATCAACACGGCGGGCGTGATTCCGCCGATCTTTGCGTCGTCGATCATCGCGTTCCCCGCGACGATCGCCGGATTTTTCGAAACGCCCTGGATCAAGGCCATCGGCGCACAGTTGTCGCCCGGATCGCTGCTCTACACGCTGATGTATGTCGGGCTGATTTTATTCTTCTGTTTCTTTTACACGGCCGTGGTGCTGAATCCGGTCGACATGGCGGACAACATGAAGAAGTATGGCGGCTTCATCCCCGGCATCCGCCCCGGACAACGGACATCCGATTATATCTATAAGGTCCTGACGCATATTACGTTCGCCGGGGCGATTTATCTGGCGATCGTCTGCGTCATTCCTGAATTTCTGATTTACAAGTTGAACGTTCCGTTTTATTTCGGCGGCACGTCGCTGCTGATCGTGATCGGCGTGGGACTGGACACGGCGCAGCAGATCGAGTCGCACATGCTGATGCGCAATTACGAAGGATTTTTGGGAAAGGGCATGGGACCACTCCGCGGTCGGAGCGGGTGAGGACTACATGCGCGTCGTCTTCCTCGGGGCGCCAGGCGTCGGCAAGGGCACGCAAGCGGACCGGGTCGCGGCGCAGTTCAAGATTGCCAAAATTTCGACCGGAGATCTCCTGCGGGAGGCGGTGCGAAATCAGACGGAGTTGGGGCGGGAAGCCAAGCGGTACATGGACCAGGGTCAGCTGGTCCCAGACGCCGTCGTCATCGGCCTCGTGCGCGACAAACTAGCCGAGCCCGGCAGTGCGAACGGTTTCGTGCTCGACGGATTTCCGCGGACGGTACCGCAGGCGGAGGAATTGGAAAAAGTCCTCCAGACCGCGAAGCGGCCGTTACAGCGAGTGGTGAACTTTCAGGTACCGCGGGAAGACGTGGTCCGGCGTTTGAGCGGCCGCCGGAGTTGCCCGAAGTGTCAGGCCACGTTTCATGTGGAGTTCGCGCCTTCGAAAAAGGGCAGCGCCTGCGACCGATGCGGTGAGACGCTGATTCAGCGCAGCGACGATAAGCCGGAAGCGATCGAAACGAGGTTGAAGGTTTACGAGGAACAGACGGCGCCGTTGATCCAGTATTACGCCCGCAGGCGGCTCCTCTCGGAACTGGACGCCTCCGGTTCCATGGATGAGGTATTCGAAGCCCTGTTCGGCGTGCTGGCGCCTTACAGCGCAATATGATCATTCTCAAGACGCCAGACGAAATCGCCGTAATGGCAAAGGCGTCGAGAGTAGTGGCTGAAGCGCTGGCGGTTCTCAAGAGCGCCGTCAAGCCGGGCATGACGACCGACGAGTTGGACCGCTTGGCCGAAGCGGAAATCCGGGCGAAAGGTGGAATCCCGGCGTTCAAGGGATACCGCAACTTTCCCAAGACGCTGTGCGCCTCCGTGAACGAACAGGTCGTCCACGGCATTCCCTCCAAGCGGGTGCTGAAGGAAGGGGACATTATCGGACTGGATCTCGGAGCGATCGTCGGCGGATTCTACGGTGATTCCGCCGTGACAGTCCCGGTCGGCCGGATCGACGAGAAGACGGCGACGTTGGTACGGGTCACCGAAGAATCGTTGACGCTCGCGATCGAGCAGGCGACCGTCGGCAATCGGTTGTCCGATATTTCGCACGCCGTCCAACGGCACGTGGAAGCGGCTGGGTTTTCGGTCGTCACGGAGTTTGTCGGGCACGGCATCGGACGGCAGTTGCACGAGGAGCCGCAGGTCCCGAATTACGGGAAGCCCGGGCAAGGGCCGCGCCTGCAGGCGGGGATGGTGCTGGCGATCGAGCCGATGGTGAACATGGGCGGTGCGGCCGTTCGTGTCCTGGAGGACCGCTGGACGGCGGTGACGGTCGACGGGAGCCTGTCGGCGCACTTCGAACATACGATTGCAATCCAGCCGAGCGGTCCGGCGCTCGTGCTCAGCCGGCTGTGAGGACGGGGCGTGATGCGCTGGGTGAAAGGATAACGGTTCGTGTCGAAGGAAGACATTATCGAGATCCAAGGATCGGTACTGGAAACGCTTCCGAACGCCATGTTTCGCGTGCAGCTGGACAACGGACATAAGATACTCGCCCATATCTCGGGGAAAATGCGGATGCACTTCATCCGGATCCTTCCCGGAGACAAGGTCACGGTGGAAATGTCCCCCTATGATCTGACGCGAGGGCGCATTACGTATCGGTTCAAGTAGGAGTGTGGACGTCTCATGAAAGTCAAATCATCAGTCAAGCCAATTTGTGCGAAATGCAAGGTCGTACGGCGCCGCGGGGTCGTCCGGATTCTCTGCACGAACCCGCGACACAAACAGCGGCAAGGATAATGGAAGCGGCTGAAGG
>JBKPKC010000383.1:0-3222 GCA_046765595.1 Nitrospirota bacterium | reverse complement strand
GGTCCAGAGCAGATTCTACGTCGGCAAGCGAACAGCTGTTCGCCGCAATGGTCGCGGCCGATGCTTCTGTATGGGTGAACATCAACATGTGACAGAGTGCCATGAGCGAAAGCATCATGGTCCTCGCCCGACGCTGAACGGATACCGGATCTGTCACTGTCTGCACGAACAACTGACGGAGGATTCGTCTCATCTCTTTATCTCCTTACATCTAGGTTCCGAGGTCTATACCATGCCCGGCGAAGTAGGCTTTAAGCAAGAGAGGTGCCATCAGGCCGGCGGTAGCCATTCGTGGTAAATACGTGAAATAACGCTCTATTTGGAAAATCTGCTAAGATCGCTCTGTAGTTAGAAGCATAATCACTGTAACCACTTATGGACATCTCTAGGTTCCAAAAGGCGCTCCCGAGAAAAGACTGAATGTAGGACCGGATTGTATACCAAAGAACTAGTGAATCTCCTAAGCCTCCTATGGCATCTTACAGCGCCAAGGTCGGAAGATCATTTGAAAATCGACTGCCGATAACATAGAACACAATCCTCCCATACGGTCAGGCAACACACCTATGAGAAGCGTTTACTACCTTGTAAAACCCATCCTCCCCTGGCGGTTTCGAATGGCAATGAGACGCGTCGTCGCCAACCGTCTTAGGCGTCAACATGTGGACACGTGGCCGATACGAAAATCTGCGGCCGAGCCTTTGCCCGGATGGCCGGGATGGCCCGAAGGCAAAAAGTTTGCGTTTGTGCTCACGCACGACGTGGAAGGCATCAAGGGGTTGGAGCGTTGCCGCAGGCTTGCGGAGATGGACAAGGCGCTTGGATTTCGTTCGGCGTTTAATTTCGTCCCTGAAGGCGAATATAGTTTGGGAGATTCACTGCGGCTTTTTCTCGACCAGGAAGGATTTGAGGTAGGCGTGCACGATCTGCACCACGACGGCTCGCTGTACCGCTCCGCTCGCATCTTCAAGTCTCAGGCCCAAAAGATCAATCAACACCTGAAAACGTGGGGGGCCGTAGGGTTTCGATCCGGATTCATGTTTCACAATTTGGAATGGATTAAGGACCTCAACGTTCTCTACGACGCATCCACCTTCGATACGGACCCGTTTGAACCTCAACCGGACGGCGTTGACACGATCTTTCCGTTTTGGGTGCAGCGGGAAGGGTTGAATGGGTACGTCGAGCTGCCCTATACCCTCGCCCAGGACTCGACCCTGTTCCTTGTCTTGAAGGAAAAATCGATCGATGTGTGGACCAAGAAGCTGGAGTGGGTGGCCGGACACGGCGGCATGGCGTTGATCAATGTCCATCCCGACTACCTGAACTTTCACGGCAGAAACGAACCGGCCGAATTTTCGGCAGAATTATATGAAAACTTTCTCAAGCATGTGATGAGCCGCTATCGGGATATCTGCTGGTTCGCCCTCCCTCGTGACGTCGCCAAATACGTGTCTCAATTCAAGCCTCTGCTAAAGCGATGAAGGTGTGCGCAATGACGAGAAGTCTTTACGCACATTGCGCAAGACCGGTCTAGCACCTTCGTCTCTCGGCTCCCGCCATGACGTCCACTGCAATGACCGCACAACGTCGCGTTGCCTCGAAATCCTCCGGCCTTTCATGGCCGAGCGGCCATGTCATCCGGCAGGCCTGCGATGGATTCATTGAGCTTCGACAAGATTCCCTCGGTGGTCACCGTCCGGCGTTGGTCGCCGCAGCGGCCGTGATTGGACGCCATCGCGTGTTCGTTCTCATTCAGTGTCGGAACAACAGAGCGGGAAGACGAGGCACGATCAAGGAGGACCTTCGCCGGTCGATCCACTCTCGAAAATCCCAGCATGTCTTGGGTCTTGCCCAACGACTGAATCGTCCCGTCATCGTATGTGTGGCCGACCCGCCCGGCTCGCCAAAAGGCGGGACGGCGACTCAAAAGCGCGTGGCGGCATCTCCATTACATCTGATGTCCCAATGGGAGTTGGACGTGCCGGTCATCCTCCTGATCTCTGCCGCGAAGGTACCGTTTGGTATCTTTGGTATGTGGCTGGCTGATCGATGTGTCAGCCTCGCACAGAGCCGATTCGTCCTGGAAAGTCCGAATCGTTCCGAGATCGAGCCAACAGAACTTGTCCGCTGTCATATCCTCGACGGCATGATTGCCGCACCGGCGGACGTCACAGGGTCTCAGACCAAGACGGCTTCCTATAAACTTCGCCATGTGCTGATTAGCCTCCTGGACGACGTCGTCCACCTGACTCCGGCGGAGCGGAGGTCCGTGAGAAACGAGCGGCTGGCGCGCGTCGAAAACCTGCTTACCAAGTCCCTGTAAGGCATGTCCGACCGGCATCCCCCTTTTGGGGGGTGGGATGCCTCTATTACCCTCGCGCAACTCAAGAAACTTAGTGGTAAGTTTACCTTTCAAATCAGGGACCTGAACCATCTGGGGGATTTATTTATATGCGCGGTGAGCTCAAGAGCGGCGATTACGTACAAGTGAAGAGTGCTTCAGAGATAGAGGCCACGCTTTCTCCTAACGGCACCCTCGATCATCTCCCCTTCATGCCCGAAATGCTCGACTATTGCGGCCGACGGTTCAAAGTCCTTCGGCGTGCGGAAAAGACTTGCGTAGAAATATCGCCGATGAGATACCAGTTCAACGAATTTCATCAGAACGACGTCGTAGTTCTCGATACCCTGCGATGCTCCGGTTCGGCCCATGAGGGATGCGGGCGCGGCTGCATCCTTTTCTGGAAAACGGCATGGCTCCAGAAAGTCGACAGCCTCGACGCTCCGATCATAATCGACCGAGCTGGTCATCACAGCCTGGATTCAAGGTTGGTGACAAAAACGGAACCTAACCGGTACTTCTGTCAGTCCACGGAATTGGCCAGATCCACCCATCAAATTCCGCGAATGCAAAAGCTCATGAAGTGCGTGTATGAAGTACAATCCGGAAGCCGTGGATTGTTCGAAATGATCTGGCAAGTCGTGAGGGCATTGTGGAACAAACCTTTCTATGAGCGCCGCTGGCCGCCATTGGTGGGACCGCTGACCCGCACTCCCGTGGGAACTCTGCAGCTTCAGCCTGGCGAGTTGGTGCGTATCAAACCTCTGAAAGAGATTTTGCAGACGCTTGATCGAAACGGTCTGAACCGGGGACTGCGCTGCGATCTCGGCATGTGCAGTGTTGAGGGGAAAACCTATCGGGTGCGGAATCGGTTGGAC
>JBKPKC010000382.1:0-3971 GCA_046765595.1 Nitrospirota bacterium | reverse complement strand
TTTTGCGGCGATGCGGAGCGGCATCCCGACGCGTTTGGCGATCTCTATCGCGTGATCCGGGCACTTTTCCGGTGAAATGCGGCCGAGAAACGCCAGATAAGACCCAGGACGTTCGTGCATAGAATAGAGCGTTTTCGGAATGCCATGATAGACCGTTCCGGCCCAGTTGGCCTGCGGCAACGGCTTTCGCTGTGCGTTGGAGATCGACACGACGGGCATTTCGGTGTATTCGTTGAAAATCGGCTGCAGTTCCGGCAAGTCGAGACGCCCGTGCAACGTCGTGACCACCGGGGCATGGGCGCGGCGGCTCATGGGGAAGCTGAGAAAGTCCAGATGCGAATGGACGATGTCGTACTCTCCGGAGGCAGGGCCGAGCGCTCGCTCCTGCATGAGGATCATTGGGGCGTCCCGATTGATCAGGCCCGCTTCATGAAGACGCAATGCCCGCGGACAGGCGGCCTTGAGCCTGGCGGCGGTCTTGGAATCCCCGCTGGCAAACAGCGTAACCTCATGGCCTTGACGGACCAGTTCTTCGGTCAGGTAGGAGACGATCCGTTCAGTCCCACCATACAGTTGGGGAGGCACACTTTCCCAGAGGGGGGACAACTGAGCGATCTTCATGTGTTGATCCTTTCCTTAATGTAGAAGTTCCGGACACGGGCCATTGGTGAGATGCTTTACTATGGCGAAGACGGGCGTTCGCTCGAACTAGGGGAACTTCTAGCCGAACCCCCTAGCGCGACCCTGGTCGCCTCGGCATTTGTGCCCTTGAGTCCGGCTCCACAATTCTCCCGATACCCCTTCAGGGATTCTCCCCAGCACTTTCAGTGACTTCACGGATAGTCCCTCTCTGAACGATTCGCTACTGTGGGCCACAACAGGGACGAAAGCCCCTGGTGGCTAGGCAACTGCCGAGCCGAGTGAACCAAAGGCGCGGCCGTACAGATCCAAGAACGAGAGTCGGCGGCTGCGGTGACGAGTCAATGGAGGTTCGGGATGGGGAACCATGGCCAAACCGAAGGGGGCGGAGCCTTTCCACTTCTCGCGGCAGCCGAGAAGCCGTCCGAAGCGGTGGCGGTCGACGACCGGTGTCCTCGGTGGTACGCCTTGTGGACCCACAGCCATTGCGAACAACTGGTGAGAGGACAACTCGATGCTCGAGGGTTCGAGGTCTTTTTGCCGACCATCGGCGCGTGGTCCTGGCGCGCAGGCGTCAAGCATCGGATTCGCCGGCCATTGTTTCCCGGTTATCTGTTCGTGCGGGACGAGCTGTGCGGAGCCCGGTATGTGGAACTGCTCAAGGCACGCGGACTGGTCGGCGTGCTGGGCGGGCAAGATGGTGGGCCTGGAGAAATTCCCGAGGCGGAAATCGACGCCATTCGCACGCTCGTCCATTCGGAGTTGCCGGCCTCGCCGTATCCCTATTTGCAAACCGGCCAGCGGGTGCGAATCCAGGAGGGACCGCTCACCGGTGTCGAAGGGATTCTGGTGGACCGGCGCGCCGGCAAAGGCCTTCTGGTTGTGTCGGTGCACCTGTTTCGCCGGAGTGTGGCCGTCGAAGTAGATTGTGCCTTAGCCGTTGCGGCGTGAGGGCCCCATGCCTCATCACGCACGACGAGCGAGCAATTGTTGGATGCGGAGATTCCGTCTCGTCTGTGTCTATTGCGGGCTACTGATGCCGATGCTCTTGAATGCGAACACAGGCTCAGCTCAGTTGATGCAGGGTATTCCCAGCTCACCCATTACGGCCATGAGCGGTTCCACGGAGAAAATGCCCGAAGGTATTTACGTGATGCCTTGGCTCGCGACAGGCGTGGTGTACGACGACAACGTGTTTTTCACCACTCGTGACCGTAAAGAAGACGATGTGTTTTTGCGGATCACGCCGGGTCTTCAGGGCAGTTACCAGTCGACGCGTTTGACCGTGATCGCCAATTACCGGTTCGATTCAGAGGTGTACAACAAGCTGACTGACCTTAATGCCGTCCAACAGCGGCAATTCGGCACCGTGGAATTCCGGGGACGTCCATCAAACAATTTAAACCTCAACTTATTGACAGGCTATGCGCAAACCCACACGCCGTTCGAATTGAATGTGCTCACGTCGGCCCAAGCCGCCCGCTTCTTGACCGAACGATTCTTCGTCAATCCGACCGCCGAATACCGGCTCGATGCGTTGACCAGGCTCCGTGCAGAATATGGGTATTCTAAGGACATTTTTAACAGCGACGTGGAAATCAATTCCAACATCTTCAATCTGGGGATGGAGCGCCGGGTCGGGGCGCACGATTGGGTCGGTCCGGCGTATGTCGGGCGCTACTTTACGTTTGGTGGGAATCTCAGCAGTCCAACCGCAGGCTTCATCGGAGGCAATCCTGAGAATGTGAACTCGCACGCGCTTCTGGTCACGTGGGCCCATGATTTCACTGTGGACACACGGCTCGACATTCGGGTGGGCCCTCGCGTGACCAACGGGTCGCTGGACGACCGGCCGGAAGCCTATGTGGGTCTGCGGCGCCGGATACAAAACGGCGAGATCACCCTCGGCTATACGAGCGCCCTCACCACCGTAATCGGCACCGTCGGAGCCACACAGACCGACAGCGTGGGTGTGAGAGTCGTGTATGACCCCGTCCGGCATCTGACGTTGACCGTTGCGCCGACGGCCGCGTGGATCAGGAACAGTGCCTTCAACGGAACGATTTACACGGCGTATGTAGAGGCGGCCTATCAATTCAACAAGTATGTGACGGCAAAAGGGTCGGCCTATTTTAGTTATCAGCAAAGCGATTTTTTCACCAACGGGGTAGTGACGGCGGAGAATGTCATCATCCCGCGCAATGTGTACTGGCTGCGGCTCGAATTCACCTATCCCACACGCTGGGACTATTGAACCGGAGGTTTCACATGATGCTACGACTGTTCATAGGGACTGTCTTCGCGATGTTGTGGGCGGGGGCCGGGTTGGCGACGGAAACGGCGGCGGTGTCCAAGGAACAGCCGCCGGCCAATACGATGTCCGACGGCGACCATTCCTTGGCGGGAAGTCAGGAAGTCGGGGAGTATCGCATCGGACCGGAGGACATGCTGGATATCTCCGTGTGGAACAACAGCGCCATCAGCAGGACCGTTCCGGTCCGGCCGGACGGAAAGATCTCGCTTCCGCTCGTCAATGACGTCCAGGCGGCGGGGTTGACTCCGAACCAGTTACGGAGCGTGCTCCTGAAAAAGCTCGCCGAATATGTCCCATCGCCGGAAGTTTCAGTCATCGTCCGTGAAGTGCACAGCTTCAAAGTGTCGGTCATCGGCGAAGTCAAGAAGACCGGCCGCCACGAGTTGAAGGGCCGGGCGACCGTGCTCGACATTCTGGCCATGGCCGAAGGCTTCGGTGAGTTCGCCGGACGGGGACGTATCGTCGTCCTTCGGCCCGAGGGGAAGACCATGCGGCAGATTCCGTTCAACTACAACAAGGTCATGTCGAGCAACGGGGCCTTGGAGAACTTCTTTCTACAACCCGGGGACATCATCGTTGTCCCGTAAATCGCCGGAGCGATTATGCCTGAATATGAAGCGCGATCTATTGCCGTCATTGTAACGGATGCATGGCGGCGCAGAAGGTGGCTTGGGCTCGTCTGCTTCACGCTTCCCGCCGCGGGGTTGCTGAGCCTCGCCATGAATCTGCCCAATCTGTACAGTTCGACGGCCACCGTGCTGGTCGAACAGCAGCAGATCCCGGAAGGGTTCGTGAAGTCTTCCGTGACAGGGGAGGCCGATGCGCGCCTCAATTTGATCCGGGAAAAACTGCTGAACCGGGCTGGCTTGCTGGCGCTGGTCAATCGATTTGACCTCTACCCGGAGCTCAGGAAGCACGCCCCCGAAGAAGCCGTTGTCGATCGCATGCGCAAAGATGTGGTGATTGAACTGAAGGAGTTGCAGCGGCAAGTCTACGGGCGAGACAACACCATCGGCTT
>JBKPKC010000381.1:0-6086 GCA_046765595.1 Nitrospirota bacterium | reverse complement strand
TCCCAGGTATGAGCGGTAGATGCGGTTCTCCTGCGCGAGCTCGCGCAGTTCCCGGAGCACGGCCTGCTCTCCCCGTTGAGGCGGCAAGTCCAACGGACGGCCCAGTTGAATGTCGCGAGGCACCGTCACGTCGGTCAAGGCTTGGAGCGATTGGAGGCCGAGCAGGGCCAACATTTCCCCAACGTCGGCATCGGTCGGTCCGAGATGTCGGCGCGCAAACGTGTCGGTCGGATTCAAAAATTCAGGAGTCGCCATAGATGAGGTGATCGGCTCTGATCGATGTCGATGATCAAATCCTCGGAAGATTATCATGCTCGACCCCTCTTCTCCAAGCGGAGATGTCGGGCTGGAAATGGGACGCGGCAGGTTTGCTATAATCCCCTATCGCGTGGCCGTCATGCGCATCCTCGTCGTTGAAGATGAAACCAAAGTCGGCTGCTTCATCAAGCGTGCGCTTGAGGAGGAGAGCTATGCGGTGGATCTCTGTGAAGACGGGGCCAAGGGCCTGGAGATGGCGCTCTCGACCAATTACGACTCGATCATAGTCGATCTCATGCTGCCATCGCTCTCCGGACTGGACATCGTGAAGGGCATCCGGCGGGAGCGGATTCAAACGCCCATCCTGATTCTGACTGCGCAGTCGCAGGTCGACCAACGCGTGAAAGGTCTCGATGCCGGGGCTGACGACTATCTGACCAAACCGTTCGCCATCGACGAATTGCTGGCTCGCGTCCGGGCGTTGCTGCGACGAGGTGCGACGGACAGCCCTGGCATCCTCCAAATCGACGATCTCGTCCTCAACCCAGCCACGCGCGAAGTGACGCGCGGCGGCCAGCGTATTGATCTGACGTTGAAAGAGTATGCCCTGCTTGAATATCTCATGCGCCATACCGGCCGGGTCCTGACCCGTCCGATGATCTCGGAGCACGTGTGGAATCAGGATTTCGACACCTTTACGAACGTCATCGACGTCTACGTCAACTATCTTCGCAACAAAGTCGACCGCGGGCGCACCAAAAAGCTGATTCATACCATCCGGGGCAGCGGCTACATGCTGAAGGCCGATTAGCGGATGCCTCCCCCAAGAGCCGAAGGAGCTGATTGATGCCGTTGCGTCTTCGACTCAGTCTCTGGTACGGCAGCGCCCTTGCGCTGATCCTCGTCGCCTTCTCCACCGTCCTCTATTTCGTCACTGCCCGCAGCCTTCGTGACGCACTCGACCAATCGCTGGAAGAAACCGCCGCTGCCGCGGTGCGCTCGCTCGAGGAACGCGGCTTCCTTCCGCTGATCGACGAAGACGAGCTCATGTCACAGTTTCCGGAGTTGGCACGCATCGACAAGTTCTTCCAGATCTTTAGTCCTTCCGGCACGATCACGATCCGCTCTCCCAACGTCAAACAGCACGAACTGCCGCTGAGCCGCCGCGCCCTCGAAGTGGCCTTCTCCGGACAAACGATCTTTGAATCGGCGAAGTATCCCAAGGAGCCCCCGCTGCGATTGATCTCGGTGCCGATCATTTATCGCAGCAATCTGCTCTACATCGTCCAGGTGGGCACCTCAATGGAATCGGTCGATCAGACGCTGAATCGGCTCCTGCTCGTGCTCTTGGTCACGATGCCCCTCGCGTTGGCCGTATCGCTGGCCGGGGGGTGGTTTCTCGCGGGCCGGGCGTTGCGTCCGGTCGATGCCATTACCCTCGCCGCGCAGCGGATCGCGGGCGGCGATCTCACCCAGCGGCTGAATGTCCCGGCGTCCGCCGATGAGATCGGCCGCCTCGCCGGCACCTTCAACAACATGATCGCACGGCTGGAAACGTCGTTTCGGCAGATTCGGCAGTTCAGCAGCGATGCCTCGCACGAGCTCCGCACGCCGCTGACCGTCATGAAAGGCGAGACGGAGCTGGCACTGCGGCGGCCTCGCGAAGCCGGAGACTACACCGTGGTGCTGGAGAGCAATCTGGAGGAAATCGACCGCATGACCCGCATCGTCGACGAATTGCTGTTCCTGTCCCGCGCAGACATGGGTGAAGTCAAAATGGAGCGGCTGCCGGTAAAGCTCGAATCGTTGCTGGAAGACATCCATCGGCAGGCTTCCCTGCTCGGCCAGGAACGAAACGTTCAAGTCGCGCTCGGCCTGGTGATGCCCGCTGTCGTCTTCGGCGACGAATTGCGGTTGCGGGAACTCTTTCTGAATCTTGTCGATAATGCCGTGAAATATTCGCGGCCAGGGGGTTCCGTGGAGATGTCGCTGACAACGCACGGGAATCAGGCGCAATTCGTCATTAGCGACCATGGCATCGGCATCTCACGGGAAGATCAGAAACGGATTTTCGACCGCTTCTACCGCACAGACGACGCTCGAAGCCATACCAAAAAGGGCACCGGGCTGGGCCTGGCCATCTGCGCCTGGATCGTGGAATCCCACCATGGCCGCATCGAAGTCCAGAGCGAACCCAACAAGGGCTCGACATTCACCGTCCTCTTGCCGTTGGCGCCCCCATCCTCTTAGCCACTTCTAATACCCTCCTAATCGGCCTCTCATAGCCTGTTGTTACCGTCCTCCTATGGTTTTTCCACGAGACGGTTCACAGCCGTTACCACTCCACACCACTAAGGAGGACGTATGAGTCAGTGGGTTTGGAAATCTGTCGGCATGATGGTCAGCATGGCCGTGCTGGGCACGGTCTTCGTGATCGGAAGTCAATCGTTCGTGCCATTCCCGGCAACCGGTTCAACCGCAGCGCCGGCGGCGGTCGCCGCGCCGATGAGTGGACTGCCGGCAAACGGCTTTACGGACGTGGCCAAAGCGGTGACGCCGGCCGTCGTCAACATCACAACGGTCATCGGGGAAAAGATTTCCGAGCGTGGCGGCCGGAACGACCTGCGTGACCGCATGGAGGAATTTTTCGGCGGCCCGAACGGCCCCTTCGGACCGAAGTTCCGGGGCCCGCAGGGTCCCCAAGGTCCGATGGAGCCGCCTCGAGGATTCCACGGAGGCGGCCAAGGCTCCGGCGTCATTGTATCGCCGGACGGCCACATCCTCACCAATAACCATGTCATCGATGGCGCTCGTGAAGTGATGGTGACGCTTCCTGACAAGCGGGAATTTCAGGGAACGATCGTCGGAGCGGATCCGAAGACCGACCTGGCGGTGGTGAAGATCGATGCCAAGAATCTTCCTACCATCCCCTGGGGAGACGCGTCGAAGCTTCAGGTAGGCGAATACGTCCTTGCCGTGGGTAATCCCTTCGGATTGAACTCGACGGTGACCCTCGGCATCGTCAGCGCGCTTGGTCGGGGCCGGATGGGCATCACGCAGTATGAGGATTTCATCCAAACGGATGCGGCGATCAATCCCGGAAATTCAGGCGGCGCTCTCGTGAACACGAAGGGCGAACTCGTCGGGATCAACACGGCGATCTTTTCACAGAGCGGCGGCTATCAAGGCGTGGGCTTCGCCGTACCGACCAGCATGGGTCAGCCGATCTATGACAGCCTGCTGAAGCACGGCAAAGTGGTCCGCGGCTATCTCGGCATCGGCATCCAGGACCTCAATCAGGACCTGGCGAAATCCTTCGGCGTCACCAGCGGCAAGGGTGCAGTCGTGACCGACGTCAAAGAAGACGGTCCTGCCGATCAGGCCGGTCTCAAACAGGGCGACGTCATCACGTCGTACCAGGGCTCTTCGGTGGAGGATGCCGTGGCGCTCCAGCGCCTGGTGACGAAAACCACTGTCGGCTCCAAGGCGACGGTGAAAGTGTTGCGGGACGGCCATGAGAAGGAGCTCACGGTCCCGATCGGCGAGCTGCCCGGCGAGGTCAAGGTCGCCAAGGCCGAAGGCGATGAAAAGGCCTATGCGTTTGCCGGTGTCGCGGTTCAAGACCTCGATCGAGACACCGCAAAAGAGCTGGGCATCAAAGCCAAAACCCGGGGCGTCGTCGTGACGAGCGTTGAGCCGGAGAGCGGCGCCGAGAAAGCCGGTCTGATGCCGGGGGACGTGATCCGTGAAATCAATCGCCACCCCGTACAAACGGTGAAGGAGTTTGAAAAGGTGTCTTCGGCGGTGAAAAAGGGCGAACAGGTGCTGATTCTGATCAATCGCCGCGGCGCGTCGTTGTTTCTGACCGCCAAGGTGTAACCCTGTCGTCGCGAGGGGGTCGTCTAGCGATAGCCCCCTCGCGGTCCCCGCTCCCCGAGCTTCCCGCCGCGAGGCGACTTCCGCTGGCTCGACGCTGCTCCCAGAACGCGCCCGCTCAAATCATACGTCGAAGCATCGGTGATCTGAACCTTCACGCATTCTCCGGGGACTGCGGGCTTCGTGGCATTGTCCCAACCGTTGATGTAGACCACGCCATCGATCTCGGGCGCAAGGCCCTCGTGCCGGCCTTCCAGCAACCGGTCGTTCTCTTCAGCAGGACCATCAACCATCACGTCAAGCGTCGATCCGATCCGTTCGGCGTTTTTGGCCGCCGCAATCGTTTCCTGCACGGCCAAGAGCTCATTACGGCGCTCCTCCATCAGGAAATGATCGTTCTTCCCCGGGAATTCGACGGCGGGAGTTCCTTCTTCGTCGGAGTAGAGAAAGGCCGCCACCCGGTCGAACTCGGCCTGCTCGACATAGGCCTTCAACTCCTCGAAGATCTCGTCGGTTTCACCCGGGAATCCAACGATGAAGGCGGTGCGAAAGGTGACGCCCGTGACTCTGGATCTGATCCGCTCGACCAGCGTTTCGATGGCTCGCCGGTCTCCCAAGCGATGCATACGCTTGAGCATCACGCTATTGATGTGCTGCAGGGGCATGTCGATGTATTTCGCGATCCGCTCCTCGCCTGCATACAGATCGAGCAGCTCGTCCGTCACCTGCTGCGGATACAAATAAAACGGCCTGATCCATTGCAGGCCGTCGATCTTCACGAGCTCCCGCAACAACGATGCAAGCCCCTGCCGCAGACCCAGATCGACCCCATAGTTGACGGTATCCTGAGAGATCAGATTGATTTCCTTAACGCCCTCCTCCGCCAACCGCCGCACTTCCGCGGCAATCGATGCAACCGGACGGCTCCGTTGTTTTCCACGCATGAGCGGAATGGCGCAAAACGCGCAGTTGCGGTTACACCCTTCGGCGATTTTGACATAGGCGCTGTGAGGGCGTCCTAGACGAACACGCGGCGCCATTTCGTCGTACAAATACGGAGGTTGGCTGATCCAGAGCCGTTGATGCCGCCGCCTGGGCGTCAGCAGATCGCGGCAGATGTCGGCGATCTTCCCGAATTCCCCGGTCCCGACGACGCCGTCGAGTTCGGGCAGCTCTTTGAGAAGATCGCCTTGATAGCGTTGCGACAGACAGCCTGCGGCAATCAGTACCCGGCATGCGCCGGACTGTTTCAGCTTGGCATGTTCGAGAATGGTATCGATGGATTCCTGCTTGGCTTCTTCGATGAATCCGCAGGTATTGATGATGACGACTTCCGCCTTCGCCGGATTGCCGGTCAGCTCAAAGCCGTGGGCGGCCAGCGTGCCGAGCATGATTTCAGAATCGACCTGGTTTTTGGTGCAACCCAGGTTGACGAAGCCCACCTTGGTCTTGTTGCCGGAGGGTGACGGGCCTGCGCCCTTCTTCGGACGCCCCAATTGAATCAGCGTGTCACTCATACGCTGGTCAGTCTACGAGACCCCTGAAAAGACTGTCAACGAGCCCCTTGCACGCAGATGCCGATTCCCCTATCGTGCGGACATGCTCCGGAGCTTCCAAGGCATCCGACCCACGGTGCCACAATCCTGCTTCATCGAAGAGACCGCCGTCGTCATCGGCGATGTGGTGATGGGCGAACAGTGCAGTGTGTGGTTTCACGCCGTCATCCGGGGAGACGTGCACTTCATCCGCATCGGTGATCGGACCAACATACAAGATCTGTGCATGCTACATGTCACGCACGACACGCACCCGCTGATCGTCGGCAGCGACGTGACGATCGGCCACCACGTGGTGTTGCACGGGTGCACGATCAAGGACCGCGTGCTCATCGGCATGGGGGCGATCATCATGGATGGGGCCGTGGTGGGCGAGGATTCGGTCATCGGGGCAGG
>JBKPKC010000380.1:0-10625 GCA_046765595.1 Nitrospirota bacterium | reverse complement strand
GCCAAATGGGGTGGATACCGGCTCGGCCATTGGCATCGATACATGCCGGACCGGATCATTCAATCGCTAAGCATGCATTGGAAGTAACGCATATCCGGCTTCTCGAGGCATGTAAGAAAGACCGATGCTTTGGCTGATAGCATGACCGACAATGAATGACTTCTTCTGCAGGATTCCTTGTGCAAGAGTGGCAATTACACGTTGGTCTGGATTTGTTCTAGGGGCTGCCAGTGGCTAAGGGCTTAGTAAAAGACAGCAACGATGAAGCCGGTCTGCTTAATGGTCGGCTAAAATCTGCGGAACACCTCGGCTGGAACGCCAGAAGGATTGCGCTATTCTCTAAGCGGTCCTACCACACCATCGCAGTCTTTGTTCAAGAGATTATAGACTTCCTCACCATCCTGCTTGGCAACTCACTCGCCTATGCTGTGTATTTGGAGCTCAATATAGGGAGGCATCACATCGATCCGCCTCTCTATTGGAAATTGAATGTGCTGACCAGCCTGATCACGGTTCTCATCTTTGCCAGAATGGGTCTGTACCGTGAGACGGTTGGGTTGCTTGGGATTGAAGAAACGAGGCGGTTAATCAAGGCCATTTTCTATGCCACTGCTGCGGTGGTGGTTGGTTCGTTCTTCGTGCGGGAATATTCTTTCTCGAGGTTTACGGCAGCGCTTGCTGTTCCGACGAACATGGCATTGTTTTATCTTCAACGATGGATGATGTCCATGATGCATGGGAAATTGCATCAGAGCGGTTTTGGCGTTCGACGGTGTCTTATTGTAGGCGCCGGTGAAATGGGATGCTCGATAGCAGCAAGATGTCTTCGGAATCCACGCCTCGGTTGGATCCCTGTTGGTTTTCTTGTGCGTGAGCCGGGTCAGGAAGGGCAGGCCTTTCGTGTGACGCCTGGCCCAAAAGGGCAGCGACTTGACGTCTTAGGCCATTGGGATGATTTACATGACGTCGCGCAACGGTACGAAATCTCGGACGTTATCGTGGTGATGCTTCCGCAGGATAAGGACATGATGGAGAAATACATACTGAATTGCCGTGATTTGCGGCTCCACTGTCATTTGATTCCTGTGCACGCCCACCAACCTATGTTTTCCTATACGCTGTCGAATTTGGATGGCCTTCCAATCTTATCCCCCAAGGAAGACGATTCACGCGCGTACGATGTCCTAAAGGCTCTATTCGACCGTGTGGTCGCTGCGGCGCTCATGGTGATAGGTCTTCCCTTTTATCTCTTTATATCTCTGATGATTAAGCTCGATTCGTCGGGTCCTGTCCTCTTCCGTCAACGGCGCATCGGTCTTAATGGGCAAGAGTTCGTCATGTATAAATACCGTACAATGTATGAGGAAGTGCCCCCATACTCACATTGTCCGAACTCTCATGATGATCCGCGTATCACAAAAGTTGGAAGGTTTCTAAGACGCACGAGTCTTGACGAATTGCCTCAGCTCTTGAATGTGTTAAGGGGGGAAATGAGTCTCGTTGGGCCGCGTCCCGAAATGCCATTTATTGTATCCACCTACACGGATGTACAGCGTCAAAGATTAAAAGCGAAGCCCGGCATTACCGGTCTTTGGCAAATCAGCGGTGACAGGGCTTTTCAGATCCACGAAAATCTTGAATACGATTTATATTATATTTCCAATAGATCTTTCTCCCTCGATCTCGCAATCCTTTTTCACACCATGTTCAGCGTCCTACGTGGGACTGGCGCTTGGTAGGCGGCGGGTAAGCCGCTGAGCAAAGGCCAATTGCAAAAACGCGGAAAGGAACTCGAGCAGTGAGGACTGCTGCGACATGAAAGGCGTCGTCCTGGCCGGAGGTCTTGGAACGCGTCTCTTGCCGCTGACCAAGGTCACCAACAAGCACCTGTTGCCGGTCTACAACAAGCCGATGATTTTTTATCCGATTCAGACATTGGTCAATGCCGGCGTCACAGAAATCATGCTGGTGACCGGCGGCAATAACGCCGGGGATTTCCTCCGGCTTCTCGGGAACGGCAAAGAGTTCGGGCTGAAGCATCTCGACTATACCTATCAGGAGGGGGAGGGAGGCATCGCCGATGCGCTTCGACTGGCCGAACATTTCGCCGACTCCGGACCGGTGTGCGTCATGCTGGGTGACAATATCATCGAAGGCAACATCCTCGGCGCCGCCAGGGCCTTCCGGCACCAGCAAAAAGGGGCGAAAATCCTTTTGAAGGAAGTGAAAGACCCTCAACGCTTCGGCGTCCCGGTGCTGGAAGGCAAGCGGGTCGTCAACATTGAAGAGAAGCCGGCCAATCCTCAATCGGCCTATGCGGTCACCGGGGTCTACTTCTATGACGCCTCGGTCTTCGACATCATCAAGACGTTGAAACCTTCCGGACGCGGTGAGTTGGAAATCACCGACGTCAACAATGCCTATATCGCCTCCGGCACGCTCACCTGGGACGTGCTCGACGGCTGGTGGACCGATGCCGGGACGATCGAATCCCTGTACCTTGCCAACCAGTTGGTCGGCCAGACCGGCGCGAACAAGCTCGAGCTCGCATGAACATTCTGGTCACCGGAGGAGCGGGATTCATCGGCTCGCATCTCGTCCGGCGTCTGGTCGCCCAGAGTGGCCATCGGGTCGTCAACCTCGACGCGCTCAAATATTCCGGAAATCGCGCCAACACCCAAGACCTCGAGAGCCATGCGTGCTACCGATTTGTCCACGGCGACATTGCCGATCAGCCGCTCGTCAAGCGCCTGTTGGAGGAGCACCGGATCGATGGCGTGATCAACGCAGCCGCCGAAACACACGTCGACCGCTCCATCCTCCATCCCGGCAGCTTCGCCCACACCGATGTCGTGGGAACGGGTGTCCTTCTGGAAGAAGCGCGCCGGGCGGGCATCAAGCGATTTGTACAGGTCAGCACCGACGAAGTGTACGGGTCCGTGGAAGCCGGATTTTCCACTGAGGAGGACCGACTCGTGCCCAGGAGCCCCTATTCGGCGAGCAAGGCCGGCGGCGATCTGCTGACGCTGAGTTTCTGGACGACGTACAAGCTTCCGGTCATGGTGACCAGAGGGAGCAACACATACGGGCCCAATCAATACCCGGAGAAATTCATTCCCCTCTTTCTCACCAACGCCATCGACGATCAACCCTTGCCCTTATACGGCAATGGCCGCCAGCGTCGAGACTGGTTGGCGGCTCAGGATCACTGCGCCGGCATCGAGCGAGTGCTGTTGGATGGAGAACCTGGACAGATCTACAACATCGGCGGCGGCAACGAACGGGAGAATCTGGTGGTCGCCGAACAGCTGTTGACGCTGTTGGGAAAACCCACCTCCTTGATCCGGTTCGTCGAAGACAGGCCCGGACATGACAAACGTTACGCCGTCGATTGTCGCAAGCTGATGAAATTAGGCTGGAAGCCGTCGGTGCCCTTCGATGAGGGACTCAAAGCGACCGTGGAGTGGTACCGACAACACGAATCCTGGTGGCGACCAATCAAATCGGGCGAGTTCCGGGCGTATTACGAAGCCATGTATGCCAAGCGCTTGAAGGAAGGGCTGACTGCCTCCCCGGAATGCGCATCCTAATCACCGGAGCCAATGGGCAACTCGGGAATGCGGTTCAGCGCGCTCTGTCGGCGGAAGACCTTGTCCTCAAGGACCTGCCGGAGTTTGATCTTACCAATCCTGCCTGTGAAGAGCAGATTCACGCGGCACGTCCCGACATAATCATTCACGCAGGCGCCTACACGAACGTCGACCAGGCTGAGCGTGATCCTGAGAAAGCTCACGCGGTGAACGCGCAGGGGACGCTGAGGGTGGCGGAGGCGGCGGAGGCTGCCCGCGCAAGGCTGATCTATGTGTCCACCGATTACGTGTTTGATGGAACGAAGACCGTCCCCTATCAGGAGCAGGATAGACCTCGCCCGCTTAATCAGTATGGATTGTCGAAATACGAAGGCGAGCAAGCCGTTTTGGCGCGCTGCGCGAATGCGCTCGTCGTGCGGACGGCCTGGGTGTTCGGCCACGAGGGTCAGAATTTCGTCAAGACCATCATGAAAGCCGCGCAAGAGCGGCCGGTGCTGGAGGTTGTGGCCGATCAACGAGGTTGTCCGACCTACGCCGAAGACTTGGCTCCTGCGCTCCGTGAGCTCGCTCTGGGCGAGCTTCGGGGCATCTGTCACGTCACGAACGGCGGTGAGTGTTCCTGGTATGAGTTTGCCCAGGCCATTGTCCGTCAAATGGGTGGGCAGGCGGCGGTCCGGCCGATTACGACGGCTCAAGCGGGGAGACCAGCCAGACGGCCTGCCTACTCGGTCTTGTCGCTTGACCGGTTTGCAGCACACTATCCTCGATTGCCCGACTGGCAGGATGCCCTGGCCCGGTTCATGAGGCGCGTTGCTCATTCCGTATCGCTCGCCTGACGGCCTCCCTCGTTTTTTTGTTTTGAACTGTCCTCCTGAGCCAGTAAGATGGCCCTCAGCGTCCGCCCTGAGAGGGAGCAGCCCAGCGACATGACCGCCCGAAAGCGTGCGCGAAAATCTTTGGTGTCGAGCCTCAAGCGCATCCGCCTGTTCGCCACCGACGTGGACGGGGTATTGACGGACGCCGGCATGTACTATACCGAGTCGGGGGACGAACTGAAGAAATTCAACACGCGCGACGGGATGGGCATCAAGCTGTTGCAGCGGGCCGGCATTATTACGGCGATCGTAACGCAAGAGCGGACGAAGCTCGTCGCCTGGCGCGGCGCGAAGCTCATGATCCCCGAAGTCCACCAGGGAGTCATGGACAAGATTTCGCTCGTTCGGGAAATGGCCCAACGCCATGCCCTCTCCATGGATGAAGTGGCGTACATCGGGGACGACGTCAACGACGTCGAGACGCTGAGAGCCGTCGGATTTTCGGCCAGCCCCGCGGACGGCATGCCGCAGGCTCTGGCGGTCGTCGATTATGTCTGTGAAAAGAAAGGCGGCGAGGGAGCGGTCCGGGAGATCATCGAAATGATTCTCGAAGCGCAGGGCAAAGCGGTTCAAGCGATCAAGGGCAAACACCAATGAACAACCCAACCGTCTATCCGGTGATTATGGCGGGCGGCAGCGGCACGCGATTCTGGCCGCTGAGCCGGCAGTTGTTTCCCAAACAGTTATTGAAGATCATCGGCGACGAAACGCTGATTCAACAGACGATGCGGCGCGTGGTGACGGGTGCGCCTCCCGAACGCGTGATGATCTCGACGAACCCTCCGCAGGCCGAATCCATCCGGGTCCAGTTGAGCGAGTGGAAGGACGCGTTAAAGGACAATTTCGTGCTCGAGCCGGAAGGACGAAACACGGCGCCCGCCATCGCCCTGGTCGCACTCCAACTGGTGCGCAGGGATCCCGACGCCGTCATGTTGGTGGTGCCGGCCGACCATATCGTGAAAGGGCAAAGAGACTTCGATGCCGCCGTGGCCCTCGCGGCCGCGTTGGCGCATCAGGGACTCCTGGTGACGTTCGGGATCAAACCGACCAGGCCGGAAACCGGATACGGGTATATCAAGCCGGACGGCAAAAGGGTGCTCGGCAAGCGGGGACCGCTCAAGGGCTACCGCGTGGGCCGCTTCGTCGAAAAACCCAATGCCGTCAAGGCGGCGCAGTATCTCAAGGCCGGCGATTATTATTGGAACAGCGGCATGTTCGTGTGGCGCGCCGCAACGATCTTGGAAGAGATCCGGCGCCATCAGCCCCGGCTTGCGCGCGGCATCGAGCGCATCGGCCGCTTGCTCGACCAGAATGCCTCGCGAGCCCAGATCGACGAAGAGTATCGGGCATTGCCCTCGATCTCGATCGACAACGGCGTCATGGAAAAATCTGACAAGGCGGCCATGGTGCCGGTCTCCTTCAAATGGTCCGACGTGGGCAGCTGGGGCAGCCTGGATGAAGTCGCCGCGAAAGATAAGGCCGGCAACGTGGTCGGCGGGCGGGTCGTCGATATCGACAGTCAACGGTCGGTCGTCTATGGCGACCGAAGGGTCGTGGCGACCATCGGATTGACCGATATGGTCGTGGTGGATACGCCGGATGCGACGCTCGTTTGCCCGAAGTCCCGCGCTCAAGACGTGAAACGGATCGTCGACATCTTGAAGCAGCAGGGCGCACCCGAACACCTCGAGCATCTCACCGTGCACCGGCCATGGGGATCGTACACGGTCCTCGAGGAGGGCCCCGGCTACAAGGTCAAGCGGGTGACGGTCAATGCCGGCGGGCGCCTCTCGTTACAACTGCATCACAAGCGCAGTGAACATTGGGTGGTCATCGCCGGCACGGCCCGCGTGACCAGGGGAGAGGAGATCTTTGACCTGGAGCTTGGGCAGAGCACGGCCATCCCCGTGGAAACGAAGCACCGCCTGGAGAATCCCGGTCACGAGACCCTGCATATCATCGAAGTGCAGAATGGCCCCTATCTCGGCGAAGACGATATCGTCCGCTTCAAGGACGACTACGGGCGTACGGCGGCAACGTAGGTGAGGAACAACGATGGGATTGTTTCGCGAATACGATTTACGAGGGATTGTCGGCAAAGAGTTGACGGACTCGATTGCGGAGCAGGTCGGGCGGGCCTACTGTACATACGTCAAGGACCGGGGGGTAAAGACCATTGCGGTCGGCCGGGACGGGCGGTTGAGCTCTCCGGGTCTGTTCGATGCCCTCGTCAAAGGGCTTCTCGCCGCCGGCGTGAACGTGATCGACGTCGGGATCTGTCCATCGCCGTTGGTCTATTTTTCGCTCTACCACTTGCCGGTGGATGGCGGCATTATGATCACCGGCAGCCACAATGCGGCCGAGTACAACGGCTTCAAGATCTGCGTCGGCAAAGAGGCCATTCATGGAGAGGCCATCCAAGAGCTGCGCCGGGTCATGGAGGCCGGAGTCTTTGTGTCCGGCCGGGGAACGCGATCCGAGCACCCGATCGTTCCCGACTATCTTGCCTACATTAAGAAGAGTTTCTCCGGCGTCGATGCCAAGCATCTGCACGTCGTCATCGATTGCGGCAACGGGGCCGCAGCGCTGGTCGCGAAGGACGCCTTGGAACTCCTGGGTTGCCGCGTGACGGGGCTCTATTGTGAATTGGACGGGCGCTTCCCGAACCATCATCCCGATCCCACGGTGCTCGAAAATCTCGAGGACCTCATGGAGTCCGTCAAAAAGCACAAGGCGGACGTCGGCATTGGGTATGACGGCGATGCCGACCGCATCGGTGCCATCGACGAACAGGGCCGGGTCTTGTGGGGCGACCGGCTGATGGTCGTGTACGCCCGTGACATCCTGTCGGTCAAGCCGGGCGGCACCATCATTTCCGAGGTCAAAGCATCTCAGTGCCTCTACGACGACATCGCGAAGCAGGGCGGCCGGCCGATCATGTGGAAAACCGGACATTCGCTGATCAAAGCGAAGATGAAGAGTGAGCAGGCCGTACTGGCAGGGGAAATGTCAGGCCACATGTTTTTTGCGGACCGGTATTTCGGCTATGACGATGCCATTTATGCATCATGCCGGCTGGTCGAGATCCTCGCCAAAACGGGCAAGACGCTGTCGTCGCTGGTCGCGGATCTTCCCGCGACGGCGGTGACGCCTGAAATCCGAGTGGACACCCCCGATACGATCAAATTCGAGTTGGTCAAGCACGTGCAGGAACGTCTCGCCGGCTACGCCCGATCACGCCAACCGATTGGTCCCGGGCAGGACATCATCCGGGAGGTGGTCACAATCGACGGGGTACGGGCCATTTTTAAGGACGGATGGGGGTTGATTCGAGCGTCCAATACACAACCGGCGTTGGTGCTGAGATTTGAAGCCTCGTCGGCTGACCGACTGAGCGCCATTCGCGCCGCAATCGAGGCGGAATTGGCGGCCGTCAAACGCACCTTACTTTCCTAGTTCCGCCCCACGAGCAACACCTGTCCATGACTCGTCTGCATTGTTGGGTTCTGTCGTTGTGCTTGTTCACGACGGCGGCACCCTGCGCCATGGGCGAGGCGACTCCGGTCCTGGCGGTTCAGACCGGAGAGCGGCTGACTTACGATATTACCTGGTTGAACATCCTGGCCGGCACGGCCGTGATGGAAGTGCAGGCGGATGGAGCCGACGGCGACCACTCACGAGCCAAACTGGTGACGACGGCGCAATCCCGGCCCGCAATCAGCAAGTTTTTCCCAGTCGACAACCGGGTGGAATCGGAATACGACCTTCGGACGCAGCTTCCCCAGCACATGGTCTTCCATCGCCAAGAGGGAAAGAACAAAGAAGATATCGAATACACGTTCCACCACGCCGAGGGAACCGTCACGGCGACACGGCAAGGCACGACAGAGACCCTTCAGATTCCGGCCGGCACCCAGGATCTGATTTCCTGTCTGTATTACGTTCGTAACCAGCTGCCCATGACCCCGGGATCGTCTCTCACCCTCAACGTGCATCATGACAAGAAGAACCGCCAGGTAGAGGTTCGCGTCGAGAATATCGAAACGTTGGAAGGGGCCTGGGGAAAAGTCGAAACGGCGCAAGTCGTTGTGATCATGCCGTTTAAAGGGATTTTCATCAATAAGGGGAACATCCGCGTTTGGTTTACGACCGACGAGCGGCGCATCCCGGTCCGGATGAAAGCCAAAGTCATCATCGGTGCCATCGTCGCGGACCTAGTCGCCGGCTTTCCGCCTCCTAAAGGGCCTTCATGAGGGGCTCCGAGATTCGTTGCCCGTCCGCACGAGACGGGCTATAATCGCTCCCAATTATCTTAATATTTTGGACTCGCCTCGCGTGCCGCGGCGGTGAGTCTCCTTGGCTTTATAAGGTCCTGCCCTCTTCATGGCACATGAGCCCCTCACCGTCGAACAGTTTCTCATGGCCCATCCTCCGGCCTCGCTCGGAGGCGCCGGATCGCTGACGGCGCTGCTCTCCGCCATCGGTCTCGTGGGAAAGACCCTTGCCCGTGATCTGCGGATCGCCGGACTGCTCAATATGCTAGGAACGACCGGGGAGACGAATGTGCAGGGCGAGTCCGTCAAAAAACTGGATCAGATGGCCAATGAGACGTTTATCGAAGTCTTGCAGCGAGACGGTGTGGCCGGGGCCTTGGCCTCGGAAGAAATGGAAAAGCCGGTATTCGTCGCCTCGCCCGGTCGGCCGGCCCCTTACATGGTGCTTTTCGATCCATTGGACGGTTCCTCGAACACCGACGTGAACATGCCGTTGGGATCAATTTTCTCGATCGTTGCGCCGCAAAATCCGGACCGGACGCCGGGGGACAACGATCTGCTCAGGAAGGGAACCGATCAGCTGGCCGCGGGCTACTTTCTCTTCGGGCCCAGCACCATGCTGGTATTCACGACCGGCAAAGGCGTCCACGGATTTACGCTGGATCCCAATGTCGGTGAGTATCAGTTGTCTCATCCCGGCATCAAGATGCCCTCGCGGGGAAAGGTCTACGCGGTCAACGAAGGCAACTATGAGAAGTGGCCGGACAATACGAAGCGCTACATCGACTCGCTCAAGAAGCCCGACAAAGCCGCCGGCCGCCCATACAGCGGCCGCTATTCCGGATGCCTCGTCGCCGATGTGCACCGGCTGCTGCTGGCGGGCGGGATTTATCTGTACCCCGGTGAGGTGAACAAACCGGAAGGAAAGCTGCGCCTCCTCTATGAGGCCAACCCGATGGCGATGGTCGTCGAGCAGGCCGGCGGTCGCGCGAGCAACGGTGAGACCCGTATCCTGGACATCGAGCCCAAGAAGCTGCATCAACGGGTACCGTTAATCATCGGCAGCGGGGACGACGTCCTCGAGGCGGAAAGCTACATGCGGGGCTCAGCCGTACGATCATAACCGGCGACAGTGGAGAGCGGAGGAATGAATGGCTGATTCTGTCCAAGAAATTTTGAGTCACTACACCAGCGACAATGCGGGAACCAAAACGAATATTGCACGGTTGCTGCGAAGCGGCAAGCTGGCTGGCACCGGCAAATTAGTCATTCTGCCGGTCGATCAAGGTTTCGAGCACGGCCCGGCGAGAAGCTTCGCGTCCAACCCGCCCGGTTATGATCCGCTCTATCACTTTCAACTGGCCATCGACGCCGGGTGCAACGCCTATGCGGCGCCGCTGGGATTTCTGGAAGCCGGCGCGGATCAGTATGCCGGCCAGATTCCATTGATTTTGAAGCTGAACAACCACGACGTGCTGCATGACGATAAAGATCCGCTTCCATCCGTGACCGGCAGCGTGAAAGACGCGCTTCGCCTCGGTTGCGCGGCCGTCGGGTTCACCATTTATCCCGGATCGGCCCATTGCAATGCGATGTACGAGCAGTTGCGAGGCATCGCCGAAGAAGCGAAAGCCAGCGGCCTCGCCGTCGTCGTCTGGTCCTACCCTCGAGGGGCGGCGATCAGCAAGGAAGGCGAGACGGCGATGGATGTGGTGGCCTACGCGGCGCAAATTGCGGCGCAGCTGGGAGCGCACGTCATCAAGGTGAAGCTGCCGTCCGCACATCTCGAGCAAGCGGCGGCGAAGAAAGTCTATGAATCCGCCCATATCCCGATCAAGACGCTGGCCGAGCGCGTCAAGCATGTCGTCCAAAGCGCGTTCAACGGC
>JBKPKC010000379.1:0-5765 GCA_046765595.1 Nitrospirota bacterium | reverse complement strand
ACCACAGTCTCGTGGGCTCGGATGTGTATAAGAGACAGCCACTTGCAGGATGCCGGCATCGGGACCATCAGTGAAATTTTCGACGCGGAGCCGCCGTTTCGGCCGAGAGGCTGCATTGCACAGGCCTGGAGCGTTGCGGAAGTGCTGAGAGCGTATCTGAAGACGAGCGACAATCTGTCGCGATGAGTGCGGTGCGACATAGGCATCGCACGACTGGAAAAAAGTCGATGGCATCCAAGACGATCACGCTCCGTTCGGCAGCCGGCACTCACCACTGCCGGGTGCATATCGGGACGTCCGGCTGGCACTACAAGCACTGGCTCGGCCCGTTCTATCCGGCCGACCTCCGGCCAGCCGACATGCTCTCCTGGTATATGGATCGCTTCGATACCGTGGAGCTCAACAACAGCTTCTATCATCTGCCGGCTCGCGAGACCTTCGAGGCGTGGCGGCGGGCGACGCCGTCCTCGTTCTGCTTCGCCGTGAAGGGGAGCCGGTACATCACGCACCGGAAGAAATTGAACGATCCGGCGGCAGCCGTCGCGCGGTTCATGGAGCCCGTAGAATCGCTGGGCGACAAACTGGGACCCATCCTGTTTCAACTGCCCCCGCGCTGGTCCTGCAACGTGCCGCGTCTGAACGCATTCCTTGACGAGTTGCCCCCGGCGCATCGCTATACGTTCGAATTCCGAGATCCCAGCTGGCACGATCCTGCCGTCTACAGGGCTCTAGGACGGCACAACGCCGCCTTCTGTCTGTATGAGCTCGACGGCTTTGAGGCGCCCTACGAGGTCACGGCCGACTTCGTGTACGTCAGGCTCCACGGTCCCGGCCGCAAGTACCAGGGAGATTACTCGAAGAAGCAGCTTCGCGACTGGGCACGCCGCATTGCCCGATGGCAGACCCAGCTGAACGCGGTCTATGTGTATTTCGACAACGACGAGGCGGGGTATGCCGCCAAGAATGCTGCTGAACTCAAGTCGATGCTCAGTCAATGAGTCGGCGACAAGTGCCGCCAATTGCTTGTGAGTTCCCAAATGCGCGCAGCGCCTGAGGAGGTAAGCCATGGAAACGCGTGCCACAGTGGCCGAGCATCCGATCCATCCGATGTTGGTTCCGTTTCCGATTGCGCTCTGGATGTTTTCGCTGGCGAGTGACCTGATTTTTCTGTTCGGATTCGGCGGTCCGGTCTGGAAGGATGTCGCGCTGTACACGATGATCGGAGGCATCATCGGCGGAGCGGCCGCGGCCATTCCAGGGTATCTCGATTACCGCTCGCTGACGGACCCGGTGATTATCCGGGTCGCGCAGTTGCACATGATGATCAACGTCGGGCTGGTCCTGCTCTTTACGGTCAATGCCGGTCTACGCATTGTCAATGGTCCGGAGGCATGGCTGCCGGTGCTGCTGTCGGTGCTCGGAGTCGCGGCGCTGGGCGTCTCGGGCTGGCTGGGCGGGGAACTCGTCTATGTGCAAGGCGTGGCCGTGCAGCCACAAGGGGAAACACCGGCGCCGAAACGGCGGGCGGCGTGAGGCGAAACGATAACGGTGATCGGTGAAAACTGATCGGCAAGGCGTGATGAGCTGACAGGTCGACCATCACCTCCCGCCGGCAATTCAGCCCTGATCACACGCCACTATACACAAGGAGCACCATGGCTGACACCGTGGCAGATTTATTAGTCGATCGGCTGATCGAATGGGAAGTGGACACCGTCTTCAGTCTTCCGGGCGACGGCATCAACGGTATTTTTGAATCTCTCCGCCGACGCCAAGGCGATATTAAGTTGATTCAGGTGAGGCACGAAGAAGCCGCCGCATTCGCGGCCTGCGGCTACGCCAAGTTTTCACGGCGTCTTGGCGTGTGCTTGGCCACCTCCGGCCCCGGGGGCCTGCATCTCCTGAACGGTCTGTATGACGCCAAGTGCGACGGCCAACCCGTGCTCGCGATCACCGGGCATACCTTTCACGATCTGATCGGCACGCACTATCAGCAGGATGTGGATCTCGTCAAGGTGTTCGCCGACGTCGCGGCGTACAACGAACGGGTGATGGGACCGGCGCATGTCTGCAACGTCGTCGATGAGGCGGTAAAGACCGCGATCGCCCGTCGGACGGTCACGCATATCACGATTCCCAAGGACATTCAGGATTGGTCCGCGAACGGCAAGCGGTCCAAGGCGAACATCGCGCTGCACAGCGGCGACCTCTACAGCGAGGCCTTGCCGCTGCCGCCGAAGGCGACGCTGCGTCAGGCCGCCGATATTCTCAACACCGGCTCAAAAGTTGCCATTCTGGCCGGACGCGGCTGCCTCACGGCCCGCAAGGAAATTCTTGCCGTGGCAGAAATCCTCGGTGCGCCAATCGTCAAACCGCTGCTGGGCAAAGCGGTCGTGCCGGACGATCATCCGTACACGACGGGGGGCGTCGGCTTGTTGGGGACCGCTCCTTCCCAGGAAGTCCTGGAAGAATGCGATACGCTTCTCATCGCAGGCAGCAGTTTCCCGTACCTCGAGTTCTATCCGAAACCCGGCCAGGCGAAGGCGATCCAGATCGATCTCGATCCGTCGCGCATCGGACTCAGATATCCCGTGGACGTGGGATTGATCGGTCATTGCTGGGACGTGCTCAGGGCGCTGATGCCGCTGCTCCAGCAAAAATCGGACCTGTCGTTTCTCACGACAGCACAGGAGAAGATGCGGCGATGGAACGAATTGATGGAGATCCGCGGCACGCGGACGGATCTGCCGCTGAAGCCTCAGGTCGTGGCGAGGGCGCTGAACGAGTTTTTGGATCGTGATGCCATCATCTGCAGCGACACGGGCACCATTACAACGTGGGCCGCGCGCCACATCAACATCCGCGAGGACATGGAGTTTTCCGCATCGGGCACATTGGCGACGATGGGCAACGGATTAGCCTACAGCATTGGAGCGGCGATCGCGTTTCCCGGCCGGCAGGTGGTGTGCTTCACCGGAGACGGAGGTCTCACGATGCTGATGGGAGAACTGGCGACCATCGCTAAATACCGCTTGCCCGTGAAGGTCATCGTCATCAAGAACAACGTTCTCGGCATGATCAAGTGGGAGCAATTGGCCTTCGAGGGGAATCCGCAATACGGCGTGCAATTACAGCCGATCGACTTCGTGGCCGTCGCGCGGGCCTGCGGCCTGGCAGGCTTCAGCGTCGACGATCCGGCCATGGTCCGTGCCGTTGTCGGCGAAGCGTTTCATCACGCGGGTCCTGCGCTTGTCGAAGCATCAGTCGATCCCAACGAACCGCCGCTCCCCGGCAAAATTACCACCGATCAGGCCTGGCAATTCGCCAAGGCGCTGGCGAAGGGTCAGAAGGACCGCTGGGAGATCATCAAAACGGTCGTGGAAAACAAAATCAGGGAAGTGGTGTGACGATCCGATGACGGCGCCGGCTCCGCGCCCCGTCTTGAACGGGCGCCACCCAGGCGCGGAGACTTCATGATGGGAGAGCGAGAATGGAATCGCCGATCGACGGCGAGGCGCCTAAACTATCCTATTCGCCGAAGGAAAAAAAGCGGCGCAAAGAACAACTTCTGACGAAGGGAGTGCCGTCCGTGTCCCACAGTATCGCGAAGGCCGTCATCATCAAGCACGGTAATCTGTTTTTCCTCGCCCCTCCCGAGGGTGAAGTGCCGATGGCACGGGGCCATGGGTTCGGTCTGTACTACCATGATTGCCGGTATCTCAACGGCTATGAGCTGTTGGTCGGGGGCGAACACCCGGAGCCCTTGGCGGCGCGCTCGTGGGAAGGCGGCCGCGCGGTGTTTCAACTGACGACGCCGGATTTCGTGGCACCTGACGGGCGAACCATCCACCGGGAAACGGTGGGCTTGAAGTGGGACCGAGTCATCGACGCCGAGCAATGCGTCCTGCACGAGCAGCTCGACATCCAGTATTTCGGCTATGAAGCCGTCGAATTTCCCCTGACCATGCATTTTCGCGCGGGCTTCGAAGACGTGTTTGAAATCCGCGGGTTGCTGCGCGAGGTCAAAGGCAAACTCTTCAAGCCCGCGTGGAAGGACAAGTGCCTTGTCTTTTCTTATGAGGGAGGGGACAAAGTCCGGCGGAGCCTGGCCATTCACTTCTATCCCTTGCCCGCCGACGTCAAAGGCAACACCGTCCGGTTCGACCTGTCGCTCAAGCCGAACGAGATCAAGCAGATCCGCATTTCGCTGGCCCTGGCGGAATCCGAGGAGCAGCCGAACCGGCTGTTTGCGCAGACGAGCGTCTATCGGGACCTGCATGCCGTCGCGCACGGCATCAAGGCATCCACCGAGCAGTGGCTCAAGCGCGAGACGGAGTTTCGCAGCGACAGCCTGCTGTTGAACCGCGTCATGCGCCGATCACTCATGGACCTGCACATGCTGAAGACGTCGATCTCCGGGGATGAATTCTTCGCCGCCGGCGTGCCGTGGTACGTGACCCTCTTCGGGCGCGACTGCCTGATCACCTCGCTGCAGACGTTAGCGTTCTGGTCCGACACCCCCGCGGACACGCTTCGCCTGCTGGCCCGCTATCAGGGCACGCAGGTGAGTGATTGGCGCGACGAGCAGCCGGGGAAGATTCTGCATGAGCTGCGGGTGGGCGAGCTGGCCAGGATGAACAAGATTCCGCATACGCCGTATTACGGCACGATCGATGCGACGCCGCTCTTCCTGATCCTGATGAGCCGGTACTGTCATTGGACGGGGGATATCGGACTTTTCCAGGAATTGCGCGCACCGGTCGAGCGGGCGCTGCAGTGGATCGACAAGTACGGCGATATCGCAGGAGACGGCTACGTCAGCTATGTGAGCAACACGAACAAGGGGCTCATTAATCAAGGCTGGAAGGATTCCGGCGACGCTGTGGTGACCGAAGACGGCCGGTTCGCCGAGCCGCCCATCGCCCTCATCGAAGTGCAGAGCTACGTCTACATGGCCAAGATGGAGATCGCCGATCTCTATGAGCGTATCGGCGACCGGGAACACGCAAGCCGGCTCCGGGCCGAGGCCCATGCGCTGTCCGCACGGTTCGACCGTGATTTCTGGATCGAGGAGGAGGGCTGCTACGCCATGGCGCTCGAATCCGGACGCCGGCCCTGCCGCGTGATGTCATCGAATCCGGGCCATGCCCTGTGGGCCGGCATCGTGGACGAGCAAAAGGCTGGGCGGGTCGTCCATCGGCTGATGCGCCCCGATCTCTTCAATGGATGGGGCATCCGCACCTTGTCATACAAGGAGCGTCGCTACAATCCGATGGGCTATCATCTCGGCACGGTGTGGCCGCACGAGAATTCGCTGATTGCCGCCGGCTTCCGCCGGTATGGCTACGACGAGGAGGCCAGCCGGATCTTTGTCGGTCTGCTCGAAGCCGCCATGGAATTCGAAGACTATCGCTTGCCGGAGCTGTTCACCGGGTTTGGACGCGAAGACTATGGCCAGCCGGTCCGTTATCCGGTGGCCTGTCATCCGCAGGCCTGGGCGGCTGGGGCTATTCCGTTCCTGGTTGAGACCTTCCTGGGGCTCGTGCCTGACGCCTTGAACAAACGATTGCGAATCGTGAGGCCGTATTTGCCCGATTTCATCAACCAAGTCGAACTCCGCCATCTTCGAGTAGGCGACGGAACGGTCAACGTGCATTTCGAACGAAAACGTGACGGCGTGCTGGAAGCGCGCGTCGGCGAGGTCACGGGCGATCTTAAGGTGGAGATCGAAACCTGAGACGGTGTCGGCATCTGTTGTCCGAGGG
>JBKPKC010000378.1:0-3987 GCA_046765595.1 Nitrospirota bacterium | reverse complement strand
TCGATACTGAGGTGCGGGCGCGTCTCGTCACCTACGGCAAGAACGAATTAACGGCCGAGCAGTCGGTTCCGGGCTGGAGAAAGTTTCTTGCTCAATTCCAAGATGTCCTGGTCATTCTGCTCCTCGTCGCCACCGCGATTTCCGCGGCGCTGTGGGCGTACCAACGAGAGTCGGCGCTGCCCTACGAGGCAATGGCGATCTTCGCGGTCGTCCTGCTCAATGCCATTATGGGCTACATTCAGCAGGCGCGGGCGGAAGAAGCGATGGCGGCGTTGCGCCGCATGTCGGCGGCCCAGGCCCGGGTCATTCGAAACGGAGAGCGGCAGCGTATCCCGGCAGATGAAGTGGTGCCGGGCGATATTCTCCTCGTCGAGGAAGGCGATACGATTCCAGCCGACGCGCGGGTGATTCGCTCAACGGCGCTGCAAACTGCCGAAGCGCCGCTGACGGGCGAAAGCCTCCCGGTTTCCAAAGATAGCGCCGTCATTGCGGCGGCCGCCGGCGTGGGAGATCGACACAACATGGTCTTCGGCGGCACGGCGGCGACCTACGGACATGGGCGGGCGGTGGTCACGGCGACGGGTATGCAGACCCAGATGGGTCGGGTGGCCACGCTGTTGAAGGAGGCTCCGGCCGAAATCACCCCCTTGCAAAAAGAGCTGGACCGGGTCGGCCGGACGCTCGGCGCAGTCGTCATCGTGATCGCCGTGCTGATGATCGGCACGATTATTTTCGTTGAACGTGTCCGGGACCTCTCAGCGATCATTGATGCCATGATCTTTGGCGTCGCGCTCGCGGTCGCCGCAGTGCCCGAGAGCCTGCCGGCGGTGGTCACGGCCGTGCTGTCTGTCGGCGTCCAGCGCATGGCGAAACGGAATGCCATCGTACGCCGGCTTGCCTCCGTCGAGACCCTCGGTTCAGCGACCGTCATTGCATCCGACAAGACCGGCACACTCACAAAAAATGAGATGACGGTGCGTCGGCTTGTCACCGCCAGCGGGGGCGTGAACTTCAGCGGGATCGGGTACGCTCCGGAGGGCGAGGTCCGGCAAGACGACGGAGAGCAGATCTCGGGCGCGCTCCGGTCCGAGATCATTCGCGCGCTCGCCGCCGCCGATCGGGCCAACAATGCCGTGCTACAAGAACGCGATGGCAGCTGGACGGCGCAGGGCGACCCCACCGAAGCGGCCTTGATCGTTGCGGCGCGCAAGGCCGGACTCGAAAAGGAGGCGCTCGACGCGCGCTTCACCCGGCTTGGGGAAGTGCCGTTCTCGTCCGAACGGAAACTGATGAGTACGATCCACAGCGACGCCGACAGGCACGAACGCCTTCTGGCGTTCACCAAAGGAGCGCCCGACGTCCTGCTCGCGCGCTGTTCGCATGAACTCGTCGGAGAAGAGGCCATGCCGTTGACCGACTCGCGTCGGGGAGCACTCAGGGTGACGAACGAAGAGTTGGCCGGCGCCGGGCTCCGGACCCTGGCGGTGGCCTTCCGGTCCCTTCCGAAGGAGGGGTTCAAGCTTGAGGCTGTCGATCAGCGCGTTGAGGAGAATCTCGTCTTTCTCGGCTTGATCGGCATGATGGACCCGCCTCGCAACGAAGCGCGACCAGCAGTGGCGCTCGCCCAGGACGCCGGGGTTCGCGTCATGATGATCACGGGCGACCATCCGAAGACCGCCGTGGCCGTTGCCACGGAGGTCGGCATCACAGCAACCAAGCGCGCCGTTACAGGCGCGCAACTGGAGCGCATATCCGATGAGGCGCTCGAGCGGATGGTTCAAGACGTGTCGGTCTATTCGCGCGTGAGTCCCGAGCACAAACTGCGAATCGTGAAGGCCTTGCAACGCGGCGGCGCCATCGTGGCGATGACGGGTGACGGCGTCAACGACGCGCCCGCGCTGAGGACCGCCGATATTGGGGTGGCGATGGGGAGAAGCGGAACGGATGTGTCTCGGCAAGCGGCGGACATGGTGCTGGCGGACGACAACTTCGCAACCGTGGTTGCAGCGGTCGAGGAAGGCCGGGCTATTTTCTCCAACATCCGGAAGTTCTTACGCTACCTCTTGTCTTCGAACATCGGGGAAGTCTTGACGATCTTCTTAGGCGTGGTATTGGCGGACGTGATCGGGCTGTCTGCAGAGCGCGAACACGGCGTCGTCGTGCCGCTCGTCGCGACACAAATCCTGTGGCTCAACCTGGTGACCGATGGCGCGCCTGCCCTTGCGCTCGGCGTCGACCCCCGCGATGCCGCGCTCATGAAGGAGCCGCCGCGGCCACGAGGCGAAAAGGTCGTCACAGGCCGCATGTGGTCGGGTATCGTCTTCATCGGCATCATCATGGCCGCGGGGACGTTGTTCATTCTTGATGCCAGCCTGCCGGGCGGCTTCATTGAAGGGACCGGCACCATGCGGTACGCGCAGACCATGGCATTCAACACCTTGGTGTTCTTTTCCCTGTTTACCGTGTTCAACGCCCGTTCCGATGAACGAAGCGCCTTTGCCGGCATGTTTGCCAACCAGTGGCTGTCAGGCGCGGTCGTGTTGTCAATCGTGTTGCAGCTTGCGGTGATCTATGTGCCGGTTCTGCAACAGGCCTTCTCAACGGTGAGCCTGAGCGCCGGCGACTGGCTATGGTGCGCGGCCGTCGGAAGTTCGGTGCTGTGGCTGCGGGAGTTGAGCAAGCTCGTCAGCGGCGGGAAACGTTCTCCTTCACCGACGTAATTCCGAGGATGCGGGCCGACGTCCCGTCCCCTGAACGATTCGAGCGGATTTCGCGCCTCCTGATCCGGAGAGCCATCCATGCCGATAGATCACCTTGGCGCCATTCTCACCACCGCGCTTGCTGTGTACGCCATCGGCACCGGACTATTCCTCATTTTGGAGAATCGGCGGCCTCAAGCCACCATGGCCTGGATGCTGGCGTTCTTCTTCGCTCCAGGCATCGGACTGCTCATCTACATCCTTTTTGGCAGGGATCGGAAGGCCTTCAGCAGACAACGCGATCTCCTTCGGCAGGACCTGGAAGGGAACGCCCTGCCGTTACTGTGTCCGGCGCTGTCCCGACAGGATGCCGAAATCGCCCGGCTCGAGCAGGACAGCCCCGGCCGCCGCAAGCTCATGCAGCTCGTACGGCGCAATTCCTACTCCTCGCTCACCAAACGGAACCGCGTGTCGATTCAGCAGGATGCGACGGCGTTCTATCCGAGCCTGATCAACGACATGGAGGCTGCGCGGCATTCCATCCATCACCAATATTTCATCTGGCGGTCGGACCCGTTCAGCCAACGCTTGAAGGACATCATGACAACCAAAGCAAGGGCCGGGATCCAGGTGCGGCTGCTGTACGATCCGGTCGGCTCGCATGCGGACCTCACCCGCGCGTATGTCAGGGAACTCCAAGCGGCCGGTGTGCACGTCGCGCCCACTTCGCCACTCTGGCAGGTACATACGATCAGCTATCGCAATCACCGGAAGATCACCGTGATCGACGGAACCATCGGATACACCGGCGGCATGAACATCGGGCAGGAGCACCTCGACGGGGGGAAGGGCTTCACCTCGTGGCGCGACACGCAAGTGCGCATCGTCGGGGAAGGCGCGGCGCTCTTGCAGGCGGTGTTCGCGGTGGATTGGTACAATGCCGTAAAAGAAAACCTATTTTCCCTGGCCTACTTTCCTGCCGAGACGGCCGAGCCGGGAGAGGACGATGTGCCGGTCCAAATCCTGACGTCGGGTCCCGACTCGCAATGGGCGGCGATCAGACAGCTCTACGCCTTCATGATCGTCTCGGCGCAGCGGCACGTGTACATTCAGTCGCCGTATTTTATCCTGGACGCGATCCTGACCGAAGCATTGGCGACGGCCGCCATGTCCGGCGTCGACGTCAAAGTCATGGTGAGCGCACGGCCGTCCGGCAACCCGCTGCCTGATTGGGCAGGGAATACCCTGTCTCTTATACACATCTGACGCTGCCGACGATCCTCGGACT
>JBKPKC010000377.1:0-5124 GCA_046765595.1 Nitrospirota bacterium | reverse complement strand
GCTTGATACAGGTCCTTCCGTGTGCGCAATCCCATCGCGATTTCTTCGAGCGACGTGTTCCCGGCCCGCTCCCCGATGCCGTTAATGGTGCATTCGACTTGCCCGGCCCCTTCCATGACGGCGGCCAGGCTGTTGGCGACGGCCAGTCCGAGGTCGTTATGACAATGTACCGAGATCACCGCCTTGCCGCTGTTCGGCACCCGTTCACGGATTCCCTTGATAAGCCTGCCGAACTCCTGCGGAATGGCGTAGCCGACGGTGTCCGGAATATTGACCGTGCCGGCGCCGGCGTCGATCACCGCCTCGATGACTTCATAGAGATATGCAGGGTCGGAGCGGCTGGCATCCATCGGCGAAAATTCAACGTCCTCCACGTATCCTCTCGCCCGTAGAACCATCTCGACGGCTCGCTTCTTCGCCTCTTCACGCGTCATGCGGAACTGGTGCTTCAAGTGGATATCCGAGGTCGACAAAAAGGTGTGGATGCGGACTTTCGGCGCACCTTTCAAGGCGTCCCAAGCCCGATCGATGTCTTCAGGACGCGCCCGTGCGAGACTGCAGATCGTCGGACCTTCGACCTCCTGCGCGATACGCCGTACGGCCTCGAAATCTCCCGGCGAGCTGTAGGCGAAGCCGGCCTCAATGATATCCACGCCGAGGCGAGCGAGCTGCTTGGCGACCATGACCTTTTCTTCCACATTCATGCTAGCGCCGGGGGATTGCTCTCCGTCCCGCAACGTCGTGTCGAAAATTCTGATCATGCGCGTCATCGTGTCACCTCTTGTGTGCTGCGTGGTCCACGGTGTCATCGAGGCCGATCAACATGGATTTGCCGTAAGGCCGCGGTAAGCGAGACGACGAAGCGTACGTTTGTGTGTACGTCGAGCCGTTAAGCGCCGCGAGAACGAAGCAGACAACCATCTTCATCGCCCTCAAAAAAGCAAAAGCCCTCATCCCCGTTGTTGTGCAGGGACGAAGGCTTGACGCGCTTCGTGGTACCACCCTGGTTCGGTGTTGAACGACCCTCGGGCCATTCCCCACCCTTCATTCGCCCGTCACGTGGGCGAGACGGAATCCATTACTCCCGTTTCACGGATTCAGGCTCGGAGGCGAGTTCAACGGGATCACGGGCTGGCTTGCACCACCCGCCAGCTCTCTTAAGAATGCTGATAACGCCCCCAGCGTCGCTCTCGCCTCGTTCAAAAGCTCAACGTACGCACAAACGTACGCTTGCCTTCTCACTCGCTCGGGCCTACCTGGATGATCGTGTCAACATTCTTGTCCGTAACCGCCGCTTACTACTCCTCGTCGTCGCCGCTAAAACTTTGCTTCGCTGATTGGCTGTTCCCTTTTCGGTTTGCCGGCCAATTTAGTGAGCATGCTGAGCACACGTTCGACCGGGCCCAACAAGGCATAGCCCGCAAACATGACAAATAGCATAACTTCCGGCCAGGCCGCTACTAGGACCAGAGCAAGAATGCCCCAGACCAGGTACGTGATGTGCTGTCGGCCGCGGAATTTCAGATCCTTGAAGCTGCGGTATTTGATCGTGCTGACCATCAAAAAAGAGAGGACCAGCGTCACGACCAGCACCGCCATCGGCTTGAGCTCGGCTCCAGCCCGAACGATGTAGTGATCAAAGATGACCATGGAGGCGACCACTCCCGCAGCCGCGGGAATCGCCAGACCGGTAAAATACTTGCCATCCGACGGGCTCGACGTCGCATTGAACCTGGCGAGTCGAACCGCCCCCATCGCAACGTATGCGAACATGACCGCTACGCCGAAGGTACCCTGCCCGCTCAACGCCCACGAATACAGAAGCAACCCTGGAGCGACACCAAAGGATACGACATCGGAGAGCGAATCGTACTCCAAACCAAAGTGGCTGGTGCTGTTCGTCATCCTGGCGGATTTCCCGTCGAGGACATCGAAAATCATCGCGACCAAGATGGCGACCGCCGCCGCCATATAGTTGGCATTAAAAACCGACAGAATGGCGAAGACGCCGCAGAACAGGTTGCCGGTCGTGAACAGGTTGGGAATCAGATGCATTGCCGCGCGATGACGCTTTCCGCCCTTCGCGAAGGATTGTCTCAGTGCTGTGCTTTTCATCGTAATACTCCAAGAATAGTCTCTCCGCCCTTGACTCGGTCACCGACAGCGACCTTGATGGCTGTTCCCAGGGGGACATACGTGTCGATGCGCGACCCGAATCTGATGAGGCCGTACCGCTCGCCGCGCACTGCATGTTCCTCCGGATTCACCCACCAGACGATGCGCCTGGCGATCAATCCCGCCACCTGGACGCAGAGCACCTTGGCGCCCTCGACGGTTTTGATCATCACGGCGTTTTGCTCGTTTTTTAACGTCGCATGAGGCTTGCTTGCCACCAGAAACAAGCCGGGTTGATACTGCACATCTTCAATCGTCCCTTCGCAGGGTATCCGGTTGATGTGCACGTCGAACACATTCAAAAAAATCGAAATGCGAATCCCACGGTCCTTGAGATAGCGCGGTTCGAATTCTTCCTCCACCGCAAGGACTTTGCCGTCTCCCGGCGAGACGACGAGTCCGGCTCCCTGAGGAATAACGCGCGGCGGATTGCGGAAAAACCACGATACGAAAGCTGTGACCAGAGCGGCCGTCACGGCGAGCGGGGTCCATCCCAGCCAGCCCGTGATCAGTGTAATACCGGCAGCCACCCCAATGAAGGGAAATCCCTCTTTGGCAAACGGAACACCTACCGCACGATCCGCCACGTTTTCGCCATCAACGGCCAGCAATCAGCGGGGTTCCGCAGACTCTGTCCACGGCTGACGGCTGACCGCCGGTCGCTGCCCCTTAATTCTTGCTCTTGTCGACGAGTTGATCTTTCTTGAGCCAGGGCATCATCGCCCGAAGCTTGGCTCCCACGGCTTCGATGGGATGCGCCTCGCCTTTGGCCAGCAGCGCGTTGTAGACCGGACGATTGGCTTGATTTTCCAAGACCCATTCCTTGGCAAACTGCCCCTGCTGGATCTCAGCAAGAATTCTTTTCATCTCTTGTTTGGTCTGCTCGGTGACGACGCGCGGACCTCTGGTCACGTCGCCGTATTTGGCGGTCGTGCTGATGGAGTACCGCATGTTGGCGATTCCGCCCTGATAGATCAGATCCACGATCAGCTTCACCTCATGGAGGCATTCGAAGTAGGCCATTTCAGGCGAATAACCCGCTTCCACGAGGGTCTCGTACCCGGCCTGAATAAGAGAGGTGAGCCCTCCGCACAGGACCGCCTGTTCACCGAAGAGGTCCGTTTCGGTCTCTTCCCGAAAATTCGTTTCGATGACGCCAGCGCGCCCGCCGCCGATAGCGCTCGCATAGGCCAGGCCCACCTGCTTGGTGGCGCCGCTTGGATCCTGATGCACCGCTAAGAGGCAGGGAACGCCGCTGCCCTTCGTATACTCCGATCGTACCAAGTGACCGGGCCCTTTGGGAGCGACCATGAACACATTGATCGTCGGGGGCGGAACGACTTGTCCGAAATGAATGTTGAAACCGTGACCGAACGCCAGGTAGGAGCCCGGCTTGAGATTGGGCGCCACTTCCTGCCGGTAAATGGCGGCCTGCGCTTCGTCAGGCGCCAGGATCATGATGACGTCTGAAGTTTTGACCGCATCCGCCACCGGCATGACTTTTAGCCCGCTCTGCTCCGCCTTTCGCCATGACGCGCCTTCACGGAGACCGACCGCCACGGCGACGCCGCTTTCTTTCAGGTTCAGCGCATGCGCGTGCCCCTGACTGCCGTAGCCGATGACGGCCACCTTCTTGCTCGTAATCTGTTGGAGGTCGGCGTCCTTGTCATAGTAAATTTTCATCATACGCTCCCGGATCACAAGAGGTTGATACAGTGTCCTGCCAGGCGATCGAACGGATGGCGCCTACTCGCGGGCGACCTTCTTGGGTTGCGTCGTCGTGGAACGAAGCGGCTCGCGCGCAACTGCCACGCGACCCGTCCTGGTCAATTCTTTGATACCGAGCGGCTGCAGCAGGTTGATGATCGCTTCGATTTTCTTCGGATCACCGGTCACTTCGATAGTATACGTCGCCGGCGTCGAGTCAATGACGTTGGCGCGGAAAATGTCCGCGATCCGCAACGCTTCCGCCCGGTCCTCCTGCCGCGTGTGGACCTTAATCAGCGCCGTCTCCCGGGACACGAACTCGCTTTCGTTGAGATCGACAACCTTGATGACATCGATCAATTTGTTCAACTGCTTGACGATCTGTTCAACGATCCGTTCATCCCCCGAGGTGACAATCGTCATCTGCGACATCGACGGATCGAGCGTCGGCGCGACCGACAGGCTTTCGATGTTGAAGCCCCGTCCGCTGAACAGTCCGGCGATACGGGAGAGGACCCCGAACTTGTTTTCGACCGTGACCAAGATAATATGTTCCATACTAGGCCGTAAGAATCGTGTCTTTGTCCTGCGGCGACGTCTTGCCCGCCCCGCTCTGTTTCTGCTTCAACTCAGGCGGATCTTCCAGAATCATCTCATGATTGCAGCCGCCGGCAGGAATCATCGGATAGACGTTCTCATAGGGATGGGTCGGCACATCGACGATCACAGGTCCTTTCGCCTCAATGGCCTGTTTGAGGACGCTGTCGAGCTCGCCGACCTTGCCTGCGCGCAGCCCGAGGGCGCCGTAGGCTTCGGCTAATTTCACGAAATCGGGGGTGGTATCGAGATAACTGGACGCATACCGTCCTTCGTAAAAGAGGTCCTGCCACTGCCGGACCATGCCGTGGAATCGATTGTTGAGCACGATGACTTTTACGGGAAGCTTGTGTACCACTGCCGTGGCCATCTCCTGCATGTTCATCTGCACGCTGCCGTCGCCCGCGATACACAGCACGAGCCGGCCTGGAAAAGCCGCTTGGGCACCCATTGCCGCGGGGAAACCGAAGCCCATCGTACCCAGTCCTCCCGAGGTCAGCCACCGGTTCGGCTTGGCCATCTTGAAGTATTGCGCCGCCCACATCTGATGCTGCCCCACGTCCGTGGATACAATCGGATCGAAATCCTTGGTTAGCTCATAGAGGCGCTTGATCACTTGCTGCGGCTTAATGGGTCCCTCAGCCT